>NZ_JBXWSB010000106.1:0-15963 GCF_059613205.1 Ruegeria sp. BHSB064 | reverse complement strand
CCACAAGGACCGCGCAGAGCCGGTTGAACTCTTTGGTGCGTCCTCTTATATCCTCGCCTCTGACGAATCGGACACAGCAGACGAGCCCGAATCGCTTCAGCCCATGATTGTGGCTGAGATGGAGACGAAAATTCCGTCTCTGAGCGTTGGGGAGGCCGTGATGCAAATGGAACTTGCTGGCGCTCCGGTGCTGGTGTTCAGGAATGAGAACAAGGATGGATTGAACGTTGTTTACCGTCGCGATGACGGGAACATCGGCTGGATCGATCCGTAACAGGCAAGAAAACGGGGCCGCACCCGCTTATGCGGGTGCCGTGCCATGGAGCGTGATCATGGAGCTTTCGAGCATTTTGAAGCCCGAGGCAGTGCGTGTACTTTCTGCTGTTTCCAGCAAGAAGCGGCTGTTTCAAGAGATCGGCGACGTTGCGGCCGCGACCATGGGTCTGGACGCCCAGATGGTGGTTGATTCTCTGCTTGAGCGTGAAAGCCTTGGTCCGACTGGCGTTGGACATGGCGTTGCCCTGCCCCACGCGCGCTTGTCCGAACTGGAAGCGGTTGCAGGCGCTTTTGTCATGCTGGAAAAACCCATCGATTTCGGTTCGGTTGATCGCCAGCCCGTGGATATAGCCTTTGCGCTGTTTGCTCCGGAAGAGGCTGGCGTGGATCATCTGAAAGCGTTGGCTTTGGTGTCGCGTACGCTGCGCGATACCTCGGTCTGTAACAAACTTCGGGCGAACCCTGATCCAGTCAAGCTTTATGCGATCTTGACCGAAGCCCAGTCCATGCAAGCTGCATAAAAATAGAAAAGTCCCCGAAAACAGGGGACTTTTTGTTTTCAGTCTGATCTGGATCAGCCGCCGGTACCCATTTCCAGCGTCCACCATATTTTTCCACCGCTTTCCTGGTGCCAGGCGAATCCCATCTGGGTTGCCTTTGGGTCCATAATGACAGCACGCGGTCCGGGTTCTTGCATCCAGGCGGCCAGTGTCTCTGTCTCTGTCTCGTAGGTTTCTGAAATGGCCTCACCCAGGAATGTGCCGAAATACCCGACCCGTGCGGCGCGATCGATCGGGGATGAACCATCTGAGCCAAAGTGCCAGGGGCGGTTCTGGCGCGCCATATCCTTGGAATGCGTTGCTGCTGCCGCGTTCAGTTGTGAATTCAGTTGCACCGCCTGCAAGCCTTGGGCCTGACGCAGGGCGTTGACCGAGTCCAGCATCCGGAATTGCAGCTTTTCCGGGTTGCCGCGGATTTTGTAAACCGTGGGCAATGGGCGGCCATCCGCACCAAGACTGGTGGACTGGGTGCTTGTACATGCCGCCAACGCGACAAGGCACATCAACAGTAAAGAAACGATACGCGTCATGATCGACCTGATTATTGTGTTTCAACACGGCATAACGCGCCTGAGTGCGCGGAGCAAACGTACAATCGTCGCTGCTTGCGTGATTCTGCCGGTTTGGTTTGCGACTGAAGCATTCTCGCAATAGAATAGATCAGATTTCAGAGTTTACTAGAACACAGGACCCGATAGTCATGGTTAAAAAGCGTATTCTGTCGCCCACGCGCCGGGTGTTTCTAACCGGTGTAACCGCCTCGCTGGCGACACCGGCGTTGGCACAGTACATTCCGGGCGATCCGCTGCGCCCAGCGCCCGAGCCCGAACCACCCGTGCGCCGAAATGTGTCCGGATTCCGAGCCCTGGACTGGCAGCCGTATTTCTCGAACACCAGAAACGGCGCTATTTTGGTCGATACGGTGTCGCGCGCGCTGCATTATTGGTCAGATGATCAATCAACATACAAACTCTACCCCTCGTCGGTGCCTTTGACCGAAGAGATGACCCGCCGCGGACGCACCAGCGTCATCCGCAAAGTTGAAGGCCCCAGCTGGTCGCCAACACCGTCGATGAAGAAACGAAACCCCGAATGGCCGGACTATATCCCGCCGGGGCCAGATAACCCTTTGGGAACGCACGCTTTATATCTGGGTTGGAAGTATTACCGTATCCACGGCACCCACGATACGCGCAAAATTGGGCGTCGCTCGTCAAATGGCTGTATCGGGCTCTTCAACGACGATATTGCTGAACTCTTTTCTATGACGAAGGTCGGCACGCAAGTGTTGCTAATTTGACGACATTTTCCTGCACGAACCCGCTTAGCGCTCAAGTTGCAATTGCAATCCAGCGCCAATGCTGATTAGAAAAAAACACGAGGTAAGTCTTAGGTGCGCGGTTCCGGGCATTGGAACCGTGCAAATTCTGGAGGTTAATATGAAAAAACTCGTTCTCGCCGCAGCTCTGACCGCCGCAGCTTCGACCGCATACGCAGGCAACCTGGAAGAGCCGGTTGTTGAAGCACCGGTTGTTGTTGAAGAAACTCAGGGCACTTCGCAGGGCATCCTGCTGCCGTTGATCCTGCTGGTTGTTGTTGCTGCTGCTGTTGCTGCAAGCTAAGCCGACACGGAATTCATGAAAAAGGCGGTGGAGCAATCCACCGCCTTTTTTGTTTCAGAGAGTTAAAACCGGCCAATTGAAACGATTGCGCCGCGCTTGGCGTCGACCAGCGTTAGTCCAACCAGCCGCGCAGATTGTCCGCGACGACCTGTCCCAGCGCTGCGATATGCGCGTCGTCGTCGTTCAGACAGGGGATATAGGTGAAGGTTTCGCCGCCCGCTTCTTCAAAGCTTTCCTTGATCTCTTCGTTGATCTCTTCCAGCGTTTCGATGCAGTCGGCCGAGAAAGCAGGGGCGATGACGGCAATGTTTTTCTTGCCTTGCTTTGCCAGATCCGCCACGTGATCCACCGTGTAAGGCTTCAGCCATTCTTCCGGGCCGAATCGCGATTGAAACGTCGACACAAGCTGATCGTCTGACCAACCCAGCCGTTCTTTCAGCAGCCGGGATGTCTTTGCACACTGGCAATGATAGGGATCCCCTTGCTGAAGATAGCGATCCGGCATTCCGTGGTACGAACAGACCAGAATGTCCGGTTTTGTCTCCATCGCCGCATAGGCGCGCTCAACAGATTGCGCCAGCGCGTCAATGTAACTTGGTTGGTCGAAATAGGCGGGTACAGTGCGGGATGCAGGTTGCCAGGGCTCCTCCATCAACGCGCGGAAAAACTGGTCGTTGGCCGTGGCCGTCGTTGCGCCTGCATATTGCGGATAAAGCGGGAAGAACAGAATGCGATCGCATCCTGCCGCCACCATCTCGCGTACTTTGGATTTGGTTGAGGGATTGCCATACCGCATACAGAAGTCGACCATCACCTGATCACCGTAGCGGTCATGCATGGCCGCCCGCAGTTTTGCCGTTTGATCCTTAGTAATCGTCATCAGCGGGCTTTCGCCTTTGTCGTGATTCCAGATCGATTTATAGGCTTCCCCTGAGCTGAAGGGCCGCTTGCTCAGGATGATGGCCTGAAGAATCGGCTGCCATTTCCATTTCGGGTAATCGATGACACGCTGATCTGACAGAAACTCGTTCAGATAGCGCCGCATGGGCCAATAGGTGTAATCGTCCGGCGTGCCGAGATTGGCCAGCAATATGCCGACGCGACCCATCCTGATCTTGGGATGATCCGTAGGAGCGTGTGCGGGGCGGGTAGCATCGAACATATGGGACTTCCTGAATTTCTTATGGTCCGGCCTGAGATAAGGGGATTTATCTGTACGTCAATCAGGCAGTTTGCCCTCGGTTGTGCGCAAGGCGTCGGCCAGACGGGCTTGGGCAGATCCCGGGCGCAGCGGTTTGGGTTGACTATCATGCGGCGACCATCCGGTCAGGCAGATCAGTTCGAACGTGGCGGTCAAGCGGCTCGAGGCGGTCGAAAAGTGATCCGCATAGATACGCTGTGCGGTCTCGAACACGGCCCGTCTGGTCGGACGCTTCAGCCGTGCAGACAGGGTGTTGGTTTCGCCCATATGGCGCAGATCGTGCATCAGGTGCCAGATGTCGCGGTATTCCGCCGTCAGCGGCACCGCATCCGCGACAGGCAAAGCCATGCCGGCCCGTTGCAGCAATCCGCCCATGTCACGAAGTTCGGCCATCGGCGCGATGCGGGGGCTCAGGCCGCCCGTGATTTCGACCTCTGCCTGCCCCAAGGCGGCGCGCAGTTCGTGCAAAGTTTCTCCACCCAAGCAGATGACCAGCAAAAGCCCATCGGGTTGCAGTGCCCGATGACATTGGATTAGCTGTCCAACCGGGTCATTGGCGCAATGCAGAGCCATCGCGTGAATCACCAGATCATGCGCGCCGGGCTGCAAGTCTAATACGTCGTCGTCCTGAACGATGACAGCGCTGGGAAACACATCCGCCCATAGCTGCGGAAACGGGCTCACGATCGCAGGCGCTGTAAAGGCTTTGTTAACCATAGAAAGCCGATCCTGCACTTCGTCGATTGCGGTGCGGTGCAGAAACAGGGCGTCGTCCTGCGCACGGGCGCGGCGATGCAAAATGGTGTTGCGGTCAAACAAAGAGGGTGTGTTGGGCTCAGGCAGTTTCATGGCTCGCAAGTATCGCATCGCGCAGCGGATTCAAACCGCACTTGCACTGATTTACCCGCCGCGTTGCGTGGGATGTGGCGCGCTGACCGAGTCTGATTTTGGATTATGTGGGGCGTGCTGGCGCGACACGCCCTTTATCGGCGGCACAGTTTGCGAAAGCTGCGGTGTGCCTCTGATAGGCGCGCAGGATGGGTATCGGATCGAGTGCGACGATTGTCTGAACGCCCCACCGCCATGGAACGCGGGCCGCTCGGCGTTGTTGTATGATCGCAAGGCGCGGTCGCTGATCCTTGCTTTGAAACATGGCGACCGGCCTGAATTGGCTCGGCCCGCGGCACGATGGATGGCGCAGGCAGGGCGTGAACTGCTGCGACCGGATATGGTGATTGCCCCGGTGCCGTTGCATTGGTCTCGCCTGCTCAAACGGCGTTACAATCAATCGGCTTTGTTGGCGCAACATCTTGGGCAGGACGCAGGGCTGGATTATGTTCCTGACTTGTTGGTGCGAAACCGGCGGACGCCGGTACTGGACGGAAAAACCGCACGGGAACGGGCAGAGGTTCTAAAAGGTGCGATTCGCGTCCACCCGCGCAGGGAACGGCATTTGAAAGGCCGGGACGTGTTACTGGTTGACGATGTGATGACCTCTGGCGCGACGCTGGCTGCCTGTACCCGTGTGTGTCAGGCCGCAGGGGCAAATCATATTTTCGTGTTGGCACTGGCGCGCGTTGCCAAGGATGCCTAATTCGCCCAAGATTGCGCGAAACCCAAAGGGAACGGAAAATGAAGCCGGTAGAAATCTATACCTCACCGCTATGCGGTTTTTGTCATGCGGCTAAACGTCTTCTGAAACAAAAAGGCGTTGAGTTCAAAGAAGTCGATGTGCTGATGCATCCCAAGCGTAAACCCGAGATGATCCAACGGGCCGGTGGCAAGCGCACCGTGCCGCAAATCTTTATCGGCACACAGCATGTGGGTGGTTGTGACGATCTGTATGAACTGGAACGTCAGGGCAAGCTCGACCGGCTGCTGGCGGCCTGATGAAGACCGCGCTGCTGCAGATCACCTCGTCGGACGATCCGGCCGAAAATCTGGACATGGTGCGCGCCATGATGGCCCAGGCGGTCGGGCAAGGCGCGCGGTTCATTTTGACGCCTGAGGTTACGAACTGCGTTTCGACCAGCACCACGCGGCAGCGCGAGGTGCTGCAGCATGAAGAAGACGATATCACTCTGGCGGGCTTGCGCGAAGAGGCCGCCAAACTGGGTGTGTGGCTTTTGATCGGTTCGCTGGGGATCAAAACCCACGACGCAGATGGGCGCTTTGCCAATCGGTGCTTCATGATCGACCCGCAGGGTCAGGTCGTTGCACGGTATGACAAAATCCACATGTTCGACGTGCAGGTCACGGAAACCGAGACCTTCCGAGAGTCGGCCAATTACCGGCCCGGCGCCCGCGCGGTTGTGGCCGAGACCGATTTTGGCAAGGTGGGCCTGACCATCTGCTATGATATCCGCTTCCCCCATTTGCACGCTGCACTGGCGCAGGCGGGGGCACGCATCCTGACCGTTCCGGCGGCGTTTTCACCTGTAACCGGTGCCGCGCATTGGGAATCGTTGTTGCGCGCCCGCGCGATCGAGACAGGGTGTTGGGTGCTGGCTCCGGCTCAGACCGGGGAACACCCCAAGACGCGTGGCAAAACCCGCTATACGCACGGCCACAGCATGGTTGTCGCACCCTGGGGAGAGGTGCTGATCGACGCAGGTACCGATCCGGGCATTCACTTTTTTGATTTGGATGATAGTTCTGTGACAGAGGCGCGCCGCCGCGTGCCCTCATTGACGCATGTGCGGCCTTTCGACGGCCCCTGATCCAGAACCGAGCTATGACGGACGAAAAAAATGCCCTGGCGGTCACGCTGTTCAGCGAGATTCTGACTGCAGACCAATTGTTGCGCAACCGGCTGAGCCGGGTGCTGCCCAAGGGCATGGAAATCTCGCATTTCTCGGTGTTGAACCATCTGGTCTATGTCGGCGACGAGCGCACCCCGGCGCAACTGGCCAGCACCTTCCATGTCACACGCGGAGCCATGACCAACACTTTGGCCAAGCTGGAATGGGCCGGATACATACACATCCGCCCCGACTGGGACGACGCCCGCCGCAAGATGGTCGCGATCAGCCCCGCCGGTCGCCGCGCGCGCGATCAGGCGATTTCTTCGATTGCCCCCCTGATCAACCGCGTGGTCGGAGAGCTGGGTTTGGAGCGCGTGCGCAGCACGCTGCCCGTGCTGCGGGATTTGCGGTTGCAGTTGGAGGGGGAGTAGAATTACCCCGGCTTCACACTCGCCGTCACGTAATTCACGCTCAGATCCCTGTCCGAGATCGACCAGCTCCACAGGATCGGGTTGAAAACAAACCCCTTGCGATCCACCGGGTCCAGCCCGGCTTGGCGCAGCAGGTCGAACAGCTCGTCGGGGGTGATGAACTTGTTCCATTCATGCGTACCACGCGGCAGCCAGCGCATGACGACCTCGGCCCCGAAGATGGCCATCGCGTAGGATTTCGGATTGCGGTTGATGGTGGAACAAATCTGCAGCCCGCCGGGTTTCAGCAAGTGTTGCGTGGCGGTCAGGTAGCTTTGCGGGTCAGCGACATGCTCGACAACTTCCATGTTCAGCACAACGTCGAACTGCTCACCAGCGGCGGCCATGTCCTCGGCCGTGGTGTGGCGATAGTCGATCTCAAGCCCTGATTGCTCGGCATGGATACGTGCGACAGGCAGATTGCGTTCGGCGGCGTCGGCGCCCACGACCGTTGCGCCCAAGCGCGCCATCGGTTCGCTCAGCAACCCACCACCGCAGCCGATATCCAGCAGGCGCAGGCCCTCGAACGGCTTCGGCGCCGTCAGATCACGGTCAAACTCACCTGCGATCTGCTGTGTGATATAATCCAGACGGCACGGATTCAGCATGTGCAGGGGTTTGAATTTCCCGTGAGGATCCCACCATTCTGCCGCCATCGCCTCGAATTTTGCGATCTCGGATGGGTCCACCGTGTTCGGATGCGCTTGCATTCCTGTCTCCGTGTGCTCTTTTACGCTTAAGGACTATATAGGGCCATAATGGACAAGTACCCGGACCAAAAGCGCGCAGTTCAATATCTGTACCCGCCGATAGACCCGTTCGATCAGCGCATGGTCGATATGGGCGATGGGCACCGTATCTATGTGGAACAATGCGGCAATCCCGATGGGATACCGGTTGTTATCCTTCACGGAGGCCCGGGCGGCGGCTGCAGCCCTGCGATGCGGCGCTATTTTGATCCGCGCGCTTACAGAGTGATTCTGTTCGATCAGCGCGGTTGCGGGCGGTCCAGACCCACGGCATCGGTCGAAAACAACACGACGTGGCATCTTGTCGCTGATATCGAGCGGATGCGCGAACTGTTCGAAATCGATGAGTGGATCGTGTTTGGCGGCAGTTGGGGGGCGACGCTGGCGTTGATCTATGCGCAGACGCATCCAGACCGGGTCAGCCGTCTGGTGCTGCGCGGTGTGTTTCTGGCCACGCAGGCCGAGCTGGACTGGTTCTATGGCGGCGGGGCAGGGCGGTTCTGGCCCGAGCACTGGCAAAAATTCACGTCTCTGCTGCCCGAGGCCGAGTTGGACGATACAATCGCCGCTTATCACAAACGCCTGTTCTCGGGCGATCGCGCGACCGAAATCCTGTATGCACGCGCCTGGTCGCATTGGGAAAACGCGCTGGCTTCGATCCATACCAACGGATCGGTGGGTGAAAGCCCGGGCGAGTATGCCCGAACCTTTGCGCGGCTCGAGAATCATTACTTCATCAACAAAGCCTTTCTGGAAACGGATGGGCAGATTCTGGATCAGATGGACCGGATCGCCGATATTCCCGGACATATCGTTCAGGGGCGGTACGACATGATCTGCCCGCCTCAGGCGGCCTGGAACCTTGCTGAACACTGGCCCAATGCCGAGCTTAAGATGGTGCGGCAGGCGGGCCATGCGCTGTCTGAACCCGGCATCAGTGCCGAGCTTGTGCGCATCATGGATCGCGTGGCGGAGGGTGTCGCATGACCCGGATTGACCGCCGTGCTTTGTTTGCTTCGGGTGCTGCTGCCGCGCTGTTGGCGGCAACTGGCGCATCTTTGGCAGATACGCCGAAGAAGGGTGGCACGTTGCGACTGGCCGTTCCGCGTGACGACAGCCTTGAACAAGTTGCACGCGGGGCTGTTTTCGACACTCTGACTGAAATCGCGCCCGACGGCACGCTTCGGGGTGAGCTTGCAACCGGATGGCAGACCGATGCCGAAGCGCGCATCTGGACCTTCGATTTGCGCGATGATGCGGTGTTCCACGACGATGAAGCATTGGATATTGCGGACGTGCTGGCCGTTCTGGCCGAAGTTGGGCAAGCCGAAGCTCTGGCCCCCAATCGCCTGCACCTGGAGTTGGCTCAGGCCAATCCGGGATTGCCATTTATGTTGGCGGACAGCCGGTTTGTCATTACGCGAGCAGGTCAAACTGTGTCTCCGTTGCACGCCGCCAACGGCACTGGCTGTTACCGCGTCGAACGGGCCGAGGATGGACGGCATTTCCTGGGGCGTCGGGTGGCGGGGCATTACAAGGATGGTCAGGCCGGGTGGGTCGATGCGATAGAGGTCATCGTGATCCCGGATGCCAGCGTGCGGGCCGAAGCGCTGCGCGATGGTTATGTAGATGTGGCGGCTCTGCCAGATAAGGCGGAAATGCAGGGCGTGCGCGGTCTTCGGTTTCACCCGTCCGAGGCGGACCTGGCCCTTGCCGTAGCAGGTGCTGTCGGGATGCCACGCCAGATTGCCGGGTCGTCGGTGCTGGACGATGGCCGTATCGCAGAACGGTGGTGGATGGCGTAAATACGGCTGCGACTCCCGCCGGGGGTTGCAGACTCGGACCATCCTGCGTATATGCAGTTTCAACAGCGGCGCGTTGGACTTCTGGTTCAAGGCTCCACCGGAAAATTCGACGGGCCGCGCGCCCGTTTTTTTGTGCCCGATTCAAGGGTAGAGAACCAGATGACAAACGACCTGATAGCCAAAGCTGCCATTGACCGGCGACTGGCCGAGATCATCACCCCCGTGATCGAAGATCTGGGGTATGAGCTTGTGCGCATTCGCCTGATGAGCGGCAAGCAGACCACGCTGCAGATCATGGCCGACAAGCCTGATGGCGGCATCGAAGTGGATGACTGCGCCGAGATTTCCAACGCGGTCAGCGCCACGCTGGACGTCGAGGATCCGATCCTTGATGCCTATACGCTTGAGGTCTCTAGCCCCGGCATCGACCGCCCTCTCACGCGCCTCAAGGATTTTGAGACGTTTGAAGGCTATGAGGCCAAGATCGAGACCGCCGAGCTGATCGATGGCCGCCGCCGGTTCAAGGGCGAATTGGCCGGGATCGAAGGGGATGAGGTTCTGATCAACATCCCCGAGGGGGACGAGACGATCACCATCGGTTTGCAATTCGACTGGTTGAGCGATGCAAAGCTGGTCCTGACCGATGACCTGATCAAGGAAATGCTGCGCCAGCGCAAAGACGCCGGTGCCCTGAACGAAAACGCTTTCGACGAGATTGAGACCGAAGGGTCCGAAGAGGAGACGAACTGATGGCAATCACCTCAGCCAACCAGCTGGAGCTGCTGCAGACCGCCGAGGCCGTGGCCCGCGAAAAAATGATCGACCCCGGTCTGGTTGTCGAAGCGATGGAGGAATCGCTCGCCCGTGCCGCCAAGAGCCGCTACGGCGCGGAAATGGACATTCGCGTGTCCATCGACCGCAAGACCGGCAAGGCGACCTTCACTCGCGTGCGCACCGTGGTCGAGGATGAAGAGCTTGAGAACTATCAGGCTGAGATGACTGTCGAGCAGGCGCGCCAGTACATGGAAGCGCCCGAGGTTGGTGACGTCTTTGTTGAAGAAGTGCCGCCGGTTGAAATGGGCCGGATCGCGGCGCAGTCTGCCAAGCAGGTGATCTTGCAGAAGGTTCGCGAAGCCGAGCGTGATCGTCAGTACGAAGAATTCAAGGATCGTGCAGGCACCATCATCAACGGTGCGGTCAAGCGCGAAGAATTTGGCAACGTCATCGTCGATCTGGGCGGAGCAGAAGCCGTTCTGCGCCGCAATGACAAGATCGGTCGCGAAAGCTATCGCCCGAATGACCGTGTGCGTGCCTATATCAAGGAAGTGCGTCGTGAGGTTCGCGGGCACCAGATCTTCCTGTCGCGTACCGCGCCGGAATTCATGGCCGAGCTGTTCAAGATGGAAGTGCCTGAAATCTATGACGGCATCATCGAGGTTAAGGCCGTGGCCCGTGACCCCGGCTCGCGCGCCAAGATCGCCGTGATCTCGTATGACGGATCGATCGACCCGGTTGGTGCTTGTGTCGGTATGCGCGGCAGCCGCGTGCAGGCCGTTGTGAACGAATTGCAGGGTGAAAAGATCGACATTATCCCGTGGAACGAAGACCAGCCGACCTTCCTGGTGAACGCGTTGCAGCCCGCCGAGGTTTCCAAGGTGGTTCTGGACGAAGAAGCCGGCAAGATCGAAGTTGTGGTGCCTGAGGAGCAGCTGAGCCTTGCCATCGGCCGTCGCGGTCAGAACGTGCGTCTGGCCAGCCAGTTGACCGGTCTGGACATCGACATCATGACCGAGGCCGAAGAATCGGCACGTCGTCAGAAGGAATTCGAGGCCCGCACCAAGCTGTTCATGGACAGCCTCGACCTGGACGAATTCTTTGCTCAGTTGCTGGTTTCCGAAGGCTTCACCAACCTCGAAGAGGTTGCCTATGTTGAAATCGAAGAATTGCTTGTCATTGACGGTGTTGACGAGGGCACCGCACAGGAACTGCAGACCCGTGCCCGCGAATTCCTGGAAGCACAGGCGAAAGCGGCTCTGGACGCGGCCCGTGCACTGGGCGCCGAGGACAGCCTTATTGAATTTGAGGGCCTGACACCCCAGATGGTAGAAGCGCTGGCCAAGGATGATGTGAAGACCTTGGAAGACTTCGCGACCTGCGCCGACTGGGAACTGGCCGGTGGCTGGACCACTGTCGATGGCGAACGCATCAAGGATGATGGTGTACTTGAACCTTTCGGTGTGACGCTGGAAGAGGCGCAGGACATGGTCATGACCGCGCGTATCCTGCTGGGTTGGGTTGATCCTGCCGAGCTGGAGCAAGCGGAAGAAGACATCGACGGCGACGCAGCAGACGAGGAGGTCGAGGCCTGATCTCAGGCCTCGGGTGGCGCGTATGGGTCGCGGTGGCGTCCATAAGGATCGGTCTGACGGACCCGAACGCAAGTGCATCGCCACGGGCGAGGTTCAGCCCAAATTCGGGCTGATCCGCTTTGTGACGGGACCGGACGGTCAAGTTTATCCCGATGTTGCGGCAAAACTGCCGGGGCGCGGGGTCTATGTGGCGGCAGATCGTACCGCACTGGACAAGGCAGTTGGCAAGAAGCTGTTTGCGCGGGGGTTCAAGGCACAGGTTACTGTGCCGAAGGATCTGAGTGATGAAGTTGAAAAACAGATCGCGCGCCGCGTGGTTGAGTTGCTCAGCCTGGCGCGCAAGTCCGGCGACGCGGTTGCCGGGTATGAAAAGGTCAAGACGTGGCTGGACCGGGAAGAGGCGCATGTGCTGCTTCAGGCCATTGATGGATCGGGGCGCGGCAAGTCCAAACTCAGCACGCCGCACTTCGGAAAGTACATCGGTTGGCTGACCGCGGACGAATTAGGGCAGGCATTTGGACGCCAAACGGTGATTCATGCTGCCATGGCCTCTGGCGGACTCGCCAAACGTGTTGTAGAGGAAGCGCAGCGCCTGCGTGGCTTGCGCGAAACGGATGACGGCGGCAGGGGCCGCGCGGAAGGGTAAGAAGCTTTATGAGCGATAATGACGGCAAAAAGACATTGGGTCTTCGTGGCGGGGCACGCCCCGGAAATGTGAAACAGAGTTTCAGCCACGGACGCACCAAGAATGTCGTGGTGGAAACCAAACGCAAGCGCGTGGTGGTCCCCAAGCCGGGCGCGGCAAAGCCGGGTGGCGGTGCTGCACCTTCGGGTGATCCGTCGCGTCGTCCTGCCGGGATTTCCGACGCGGAAATGGCGCGGCGCATGAAAGCGCTGCAAGCAGCAAAGGCGCGCGAGGTTGAAGAGGCCGCCGCACGTGAGGCTGCTGAAAAGGCGCGCGAAGAAGAGCGTGCCCGCCGTCGTGCGGAACAGGAAGCCAAGGAACGCGAGCAGCGCGAAGCTGAAGAGCGCGCCCGCCAGAAGGCGGAAGAGGAAGAGCGCAAGCGCATAGAGGCGGAAGAAGCCGCCAAACGCGCCGCTGCAGCGCCCGCACCGGAAGAACCCAAAGCGGCACGCGCCCCGGCCAGCAAGCCTGCACCCGCTGCGACCCCGCGCAAGCAGGATCGTGAGCGCGAGCAGCGCGGTCGCGGCAAAGGTCGTGACGATAACCGCCGCTCGGGCAAGCTGACTCTGGGTCAGGCCACCGGTGGCGAAGGCAACCGTCAACGCTCGATGGCAGCAATGAAGCGCAAGCAAGAGCGTGCGCGTCAGAAAGCCATGGGCGGCACGGTCGAGCGGGAAAAGGTGATCCGCGACGTCCAACTGCCCGAGGCGATCATGGTTTCGGAACTGGCCAACCGTATGGCTGAACGTGTAGCTGACGTTGTCAAATCGCTGATGCAGATGGGCATGATGGTCACACAGAACCAGACCATCGACGCTGACACGGCTGAACTGATCATCGAAGAATTTGGCCACAAGGTCACCCGTGTTTCTGATTCGGATGTTGAAGACGTCATCAAAGAGGTCGAAGACACCGAAGAAGATCTGCAACCGCGCCCGCCGGTCATCACCATCATGGGTCACGTTGACCACGGTAAGACCTCGTTGCTGGATGCCATCCGCGACGCACGTGTTGTGGCTGGTGAGGCCGGTGGCATTACTCAGCATATCGGTGCCTATCAGGTGAAAACCGATGGCGGCACCACGCTGACCTTCCTGGATACACCGGGTCACGCGGCCTTTACGTCGATGCGTTCGCGCGGGGCTCAGGTCACGGATATCGTGGTTCTGGTGGTCGCGGCGGATGACGCGGTGATGCCGCAGACGATTGAAGCGATCAACCACGCCAAAGCGGCCGAAGTGCCGATGATCGTGGCGATTAATAAGATCGACAAGCCCGAGGCCAACCCGGACAAGGTTCGCACCGACCTGCTGCAACACGAAGTGATCGTCGAAAAGATGTCCGGTGAAGTGCAGGACGTCGAGGTTTCGGCTGTCACTGGTCAGGGTCTGGACGAATTGCTGGAAGCCATCGCGCTGCAGGCCGAGATTCTGGAACTGAAAGCCAACCCCGACCGCGCCGCCCAGGGTGCCGTGATCGAGGCGCAGCTGGATGTGGGCCGTGGCCCAGTGGCCACCGTTCTGGTTCAGAACGGCACTCTGCGTCAGGGTGATATCTTCGTTGTGGGTGAGCAATACGGTAAGGTCCGTGCGCTGATCAATGACAAGGGCGACCGTGTCAAAGAAGCCGGCCCCTCGGTTCCGGTTGAGGTTCTGGGCCTGAACGGCACGCCCGAGGCCGGTGACGTACTGAACGTGACCGAGACCGAAGCGCAGGCCCGCGAAATCGCCGCCTATCGTGAGCAAGCCGCCAAGGACAAACGCGCCGCCGCTGGTGCCGCGACCACCCTTGAGCAGCTGATGCAGAAGGCGAAAGAAGACGAGAACGTGGCCGAGCTGCCGATCCTCGTAAAAGCCGACGTGCAAGGGTCTGCCGAGGCCATCGTTCAGGCGATGGAAAAAATCGGCAACGACGAAGTGCGCGTGCGCGTGCTGCATTCGGGCGTGGGCGCGATCACCGAAACCGACGTTGGCCTGGCCGAAGCGTCGGGCGCGCCGGTCATGGGCTTCAACGTCCGTGCCAACGCATCGGCGCGGAACACCGCGAACCAGAAAGGCGTCGAGATCCGCTATTACTCGGTGATCTATGACCTTGTGGACGACGTGAAAGCGGCTGCATCCGGCCTGCTGAGCGCCGAGATTCGCGAGAAGTTCATCGGCTATGCCGAGATCCGCGAAGTCTTCAAGGTCACTGGCGTTGGCAAGGTTGCCGGCTGTCTGGTCACCGAAGGCGTTGCCCGCCGTTCCGCAGGCGTCCGCCTGCTGCGCGACAACGTGGTGATCCACGAGGGCACGCTGAAGACACTCAAGCGCTTCAAGGACGAAGTGGCCGAGGTTCAATCGGGTCAGGAATGCGGTATGGCGTTCGAGAACTACGACGATATCCGCGCAGGCGACGTGATTGAAATCTTCGAGCGCGAAGAGGTCACCCGGACGCTGGATTGATCTGGTTGAGAACTAAGTTACCAAAAGCGGCCCCCTTGGGCCGCTTTTTTTTCGCTATTTGTGAACTTTAAAGCCTGCTGATTGGGCAAGGCAGACATTGGCGTTAGGAACAGTAACGGCAAACCTTCTCTTGTTGGTTCGTCTCAATAAGGCTGGATTGACACACTCAATGACTTGCGTGCGTTGCATGCAGTATTTTGGGTCCGAAATTCAGGGACTGAGAATCCTTCTTTTAAAATGGCTATTGGTCCCGTGTTTGCGCATTGTAATGGGCCGTTTTGGGGCAAGCTGAATCGCCATCGTCTAGGCCTTAGTCAACTTGATTGATGCAGATTCGGTAGTCGAGCGGGTCGAGTTTTCCTATAATTCTATCAAGATGTGTAAATCTGTTATGCGCTAGGGAGTTACATGGTACTTATTCTGCTGCTGTATTTCGGGGTTCTTTGGCTGATCTTTTTCAAATTGAAACTGCTGCCATGGAACCGAACCAGCAAAACTATCTCTGCTCTAGTTGGTTTGGGTATTTGTCTTTACGTTGTGGCGCAATTGAATACGACCACGCCGTCGGGTCGTGTTGCCGTCATGGGTGTGGTAGTGGAAATTGCACCGTCTGTGCGCGGTGTCGTTACTGAAGTTCCAGTAACGCCTAATCAATCCGTCGCGGCCGGAGACGTGCTCTTCCGAATAGACCCGGCACCTTATCAGGCTGCTGTTGACGAGGCTGAAGCCTCGGTGGAAATCGCAACCTTGACATTGGATCGACAACAATCCGCGTTTGACAAGAACCCGGGATTGTCGGTTTCGCAACAGGATCTTGATGAAGGCCGCGCAGCGTTGGATGCCGCGAAGGCACAATTGCGCTCTGCGCTGATTGACTTGGAAGACACTACAGTATTTGCACCGCAGGCCGGTATTGTTACAGCCGTAAATCTGTCGCCGGGCAATCAGGTTCGATCCACAGCCTCGGTTATGCCCTTTATCGCAACAGACTCTTTACGCATGGTTGGCGTGTTCAAACAAAACGGATCAGGTGTGTTG
>NZ_JBXWSB010000105.1:0-16209 GCF_059613205.1 Ruegeria sp. BHSB064 | reverse complement strand
ATGCGCGAGCATCATTTCAAAACCCTCACATGTGGGCATTGGTCACTCGTGCGCCGTGGCCAGAAGACGTGGAGCCCCAAGATTAGCGGGTTTGTCAAATATACAATCGCCCATATTTGGGTATGGGTTTTGCCCCGGTTTCAAGCCGAACTTATAGCCGAACTCATAAGTGTGCCGACCCATTATGGCGATCGAATAGGTAGCTAATCTGCTGTGATAGTCGTCAACTACGGGCCCCTGATGGGCGAACAAGGCCACATCGCCATCCAGACCAGAGATATAGCCGTCTATCGAGACGGCGACGTCATAGATTACCGGTTGCATGATATGCTCCGAAATAGATTTCAAATGGTCTTTCGACCGCGATTGCTGTTTTGAAATCTATTTGATCATCGGCAGAGCACTCCCAAATTGAGATCTGCGCTTACCGCGAAACCGCGGATTTGTCCAGAAACGTGGCGACCGTCGCAACGACCAAGTCACCGGCGCAAAGCAAAAGATTGGGCCGGAGGCCGTCAACCTCGTGTCGCAAATTAGCTGCCGCCTGCCAGCTGGATCATCTGTTTTGAATCCTAAGGCTGCGCCTGCCGAAGGCGCTTTGTCTTCTTCAGAAGCCAATTTCGAAATGTGCGCATTTTGACAGAGTTGCCGCGGTTTCGTCCATTTATCAGCCAGTAGCTATTTCCATCATCACCGAGCAACTCAAAAGGTTGTATCAACGCGCCTGCCGCTAACTCGCGTTCGAAGAAAGCTGGTGTAAGCATGGCAACCCCGTGACCCTCGATTGCAGCTTGCGCCTCAATCATTTGCGTTCCGAAATGCCGGGTGGCGTCTGGGCTGAAGCCCGTTGTGTCAACCCCGGCTGCCGATAGCCAGATCTGCCACCTTGGGTCGCCCGGAGATAAGGCTGGCAGTTGAAGAAGATCTTCATAACGGGTCAACTTGTCGATGGATGCAGCCAGTTCCGGAGCCAGCATTGGCGTGAAAACCGCCGGAAACAGCATACGACATTCCAATCCCCCGAACTCACCGTCACCAAGCCGAATTGCCATGTCGCAATCTATTGATTCTAACTCAACAAAGTTTTCGCTGATCTCGACGCGTACGCTAATTTTTGGGTTTTGTTCCTGAAAAAGTCGCAGTGCACCAGACAGGAAATGGGTCGCAAAAGTAGGGATCGAATTGATCGTGAGCGTCTGTTGTGACGTTCCTTTTGCTTCGGAATAAGCTTCGCAGATCGCATTCATCGCGGGAATAATTTGACTTGCGAACGCTTTACCGATCGGGGTCAAGGTGACCCCTCTTGCGTGCCGGTCAAAAAGTGGGGCGCCAACGCGTTCTTCGAGCACTTTGATCTGATAACTCACGGCCGCCTGAGTCATCCCAAGCTCTTCCGACGCTGAGGAAAAGTTCCCATGACGCGCTGCCGCATCGAAGACACGAATTGCAGGCATCGGGGGTACGTCTCGGGTGGCCATAATCGGTTCTCTGGGTTTGGACTTTTGAGGCTTGAACGAGCAGCGCGCGCACAAAAGCGTACCCGTCATACGTGAGAGGTTTCAACAGTTGCCGGACACGTGTGTTTCAGCCGGCCAAAGTGCAAGGCCAAGCAGCACCTGTTTGAACGTGGCTTTGCGGGTGTCAAACGGTCTCATGCGCCCGTGCAAGAGCGTGTTGCAAGGCCGCAGGTTCCGCGCGCGGGTCGCTTTGATTATCCAAGTCTAAGCGAACAGGAGTTGCGCTTCATTTCAGACGATCCGTTCCTTTTGCCAGTTTGAGCCGTTAGAGCCAAGTGAAGGAAGTCAAACAATGCCAAGTGAACTTGAACGCGCCAAAGTTGGGTGCGAATTAACGCGTGAAGATTCCAATGATACGCGACCAGTAACAACGGAGCATACTCCGGGCGGGCACCCGCACCGTGCTCCGGGGGACGATGATGTTGATATTCCTGTTCCTATTCTTTGGGACCTTGCCGGAGGGAATGTCGCATCAACAGCGATTGCTGGGGACGATGAAGTTGATCTGCCCGACATCATCATTTGGGACATTGATGGCGGTAGCATCATTTCAAGGGAAGCGGAAGGCGGGCTGCCGGATTTCATGATCCGCGATGACGATGATGACAGCAGACCCCCGAAGCCTGATGATGATGTCGATCTTCCAGACATTATTATTTGGGATATTGCCGGTGGAAGCATTACCCGCAACGACGGCTTGCCGTGGAAAACCGAATACACTCAGATCAATGGAACAAACGGGGACGATCTGCTGGTTGGAACTGCCGGGATTGAACAGATTGTCGGCTCGGCAGGTGACGACGTCCTGAGTGGTATGGGTGGTGCGGATGTTCTGCTTGGAGGCCCCGAAGACGACACGCTAATCGGTGGCAGCGGGTCTGATTTTTTGGAAGGCGGGACAGGTTCCAACGCGCTGACCGGCGGGGCTGACGCAGATACGTTTGTGTTTCGTAACCTGGACAGCGCTTACGCCGGTACCGACACGATTACAGATTTCGAGATAGATGCAGACACTTTTGCGTTCGCGGCAGACTCGCTGGACATCGCGCCGGGTGAGACGCTGATCCAAAACGTTATAGCTCTTGAAAGTGATGGAGGTGCCGAATTGTGGGCGGACGTAATTGGCTCGGGATTGACGCAGATCGCATTTGTAGAGGATCTGACCGCGCTGCAACTTCAGGCGGAGTTGGAGCAGGCTATTCTAATCTGACACGTTTGAAGGGTGCCGACCCATCCTATTGGGTTGGCGCCGTGCGTTTGCGTGATATTCAACACGCGCGGCTGTGCTCGGGATTTTGATGCAGCGCGATTGCGGAACGTCTGCCGTCAGGTCCACAGGTCCGGACCGAGTTGGGTTCAAGAACTTGTTCGGGCCCATCCCAGCTGCCATGAATTGCAGACCAGGCGGATCAAAGAAACAAGCCTTTCACCACTTAACGGATCATTTGCTGCGTGATTTGTGAAAGACGCCTGCACCACTATGCACGCTTCGCCATAAGTTGGCTTAATGGACACCCCTGAGGCTTAATTGGAGCGTGCGAAAATTCCGGAGTATTCGTCTCAGGGTGTACGTTTGTTTCTGGTTTAAGGAGCTCTGTTGTGTCCGACTGTTTGCCAGCGGTCATTGAGCGCTACATTAGCGCATACAATGCGCGTGATGTTGATGCCATGTTGGAATGCCTCGATGACGCGATTGAATTTCAGAATGTTTCTGATGGCGAAGTGAATGCAAGCGCCGAAAACAAGACAGAATTTCAAGAGATGGCATTGGCTGCTTTGAAGCTGTTTTCCTCGCGCAAGCAGGACGTCATTGATTACATCTCAGTTGGTCAGTTCACTGCAGCCAAAATCTTTTTTCTTGCGACTGCAGCCACAGACTTTCCTGACGGCCCCAGGGAAGGTGAAGTCCTTCAACTCAGCGGCTCTTCTTTGTTTGAGGTCAAAAACGGCAAGATTGCCCGGTTGATCGACGAAAGCTGAATTGCGTCTGGGTGCGCCAACATGTTGGTGGTGGAAAAATCTAATGAAACTTAATTGGGACGATCTGCGCGTATTACTGGCTTTGATCAGATCCGGATCACTGACGCGGGCTTCGGCAAGTCTCGGTATTGACCAGTCCACCGTTGGACGCAGGTTGTCGGCTTTGGAGGCAGCCTTGGGAACCATTCTGTTCCTAAGGTCGAAAACAGGGATAATCCCTACCGAAGCTGGCGAACGCATCATTGCAGATGCAATGGAGATCGAGCGCCGCGCCAGTCGGATTGAGGAGTTAGCCGCATCTCCTTCAGGGCAGCCTACGGGTGAGTTGCGCATTGCAGGTGAGCACTGGCTTTTGACTCGCGTAGCGGATCGGCTATTGCCCGGAATGTTGGCAGAACATCCCAATCTGTCTGTCAGGTTGAATGCTGGCATCCCAGCGATTTCATCTTGGACACCGGCAAGCGTTTCTTTGTGGTTCGAAGACACACCGCAGATGGGTGAGTTCTCGATAAGGCTCTGCGATGTTCCTTTTGCCGTCTACGCCCATGCCGAATTGGACCCCACCGAACTGGGATGGATTACTTTGGCTGATGATACCGCACAACGAAGAGCGCCCGCCAAATTTATGGATAGGCACAAATCGTCTGATGCTGCGATACATCTCAGCGGAAATGATCCGACGCTGGTTCACTGCGCGATCCGCAATCGAGTCGGCAAAGGGCTGTTACCGGTTTGCCTTGGTGAAGAGGATCCGTCGCTTGTGCGGGTCGGTGGTAACGCAATGGGACTGGAGCGCACGCTTCATTTGCACGTGCATCCTGACACGGTGCAAACCCTTAAAGTACAGGTCGCAATTCGTCTTTTGCGGGAAAATGCGGCGGTGCTATTTAGTCAGCGGAGGAATGAGCATCAAATCAATGGCGGCCTGAACTTGCCCGGTACAGTTTTTCGCAACGGTGTCACCCAGGCAGCCGCTGGACCGCTTGCCCATAAAGGGACCTGATGGGTCATCAAGCCGTTTGATTTGTACCTGAACCGACATCCGGCAATGCTGCTTGTCGAACTCGGAAGCACTTACCCAAAGGACGGTTCATGTTGACCAGACTATCACCGGCTACAGTCAGATCTGTTCCACAGCAATACCAAGGCATTTATGCCCATGGGGTTGAAGCGCGTGCACCCAACAGGGTTGTTTTTCTGTCAGGTCAGATCGGCGTCGGACCAGACGGCGCGACCCTCAGCACATTCAAAGACCAAACGCATCAGAGCATAGACAACGTCGAGGCTCTGCTGGCGTCCGTCGGGATGTCAGCCGAGAACATTGTGCGTGTTGTTTACTACGTCACGGACGCGAAATACTTGCCTGAGTTGTCTGAAGTCAGACAGGCTCGATGGAATACCGGCGCTGCGCCTTCCGTCACAACGCTGGTCGTATCCGCGCTTGCGGCACCAGACTTGATGGTCGAAATCGAGGCAACGGCGGTTGCATGATATGCGGTCCACAAGCCGTGCCATTGTGATCAATGGGTTGTTTCCAACCTGCTTCGGAAGTGAATGAAGGATAGTTATGGACTGGGGTCTTGTTTTTCTGATGATCGCGATCCACGCGTCGATGTTCCTGACGCCCGGACCAGACAGTATTCTGGTGGTGTCGCGGGCGGTATCCCAGGGATTGAGACATGCGATTGCAACAACGTTGGGTGTTGTCTCGGCGGGCCTGGTGTTTGTGCCAGCAATTGCGTTTGGTCTGGATTTTATCAACCAACTTTCACCGGCTGTGTGGATGGCAATCCGGGCAGCAGGAGCACTTTATCTGATCTACATCGGTACAAGGCTTCTCCACGGCGCCCTTCTTCGCCGTCGCGACCGTTCGGGCTCTGGATTGTCACCGTTACCAATCAGCAACGAACCGCTGTCAGTTCCTTTTTTGCAAGGGCTGGCCACCAATCTGGGCAACCCAAAAATGATCGTGCTTCTAACGTCCTTTTTGCCACAATTCGTGGCGCCAGAGTTGGGAAATATCAGCTTGCAGATCCTGATCCTGGGATTTTTCATGTACGTAAACGGATTTGTCTGCCTCACGGTGCTGTCTTTGTTGGCAATATTCGCTCAGAAGAAATTCAGGGAACGAAATTCCCAAGGTTCAAATGCTTGGCTGACCAACGCAGTTTCTGGTGGCGCTATGATTGGGGTGGGGTTTTGGATGATGATCGCGCCGGTAAAACACGTGGTTGCGCAGATTTCCCGATAATACCAAAAACGGTGAGTGACAAAAAGAACGCCGTCTTCCGTGTTTCGGACATCGTGTCCCTACGGCTTGTCGCGTAATGGTCACTAAACCGGGTCCACGTTTTCCGGGTCAAACGGCAGGTCCGAGATCTCACGTTTTGACATGCATCGCAGGGCTGGATGTGAAAGCGGATTACGTCTCCATTCCTTCTCTAAAGAGTTCGATGCCGTGGCGCCGCGCTTTTGTCCGCCGAGAGCGAGGTCGCGCCGTTTCAGAATATGTGTGGTTAGTCTGCTGAGTAGGGTTAGCATTCCTTAAATCTAAGAAAATCCTGTGTTAAAAGAATGCATCCTTTCTCACCAGCTATTTAGAAAAGCTAAATGCATAGTCTGAACAAATTCCAGCTTGGTGCCTTACGTGCGGTCGAGGCTGTTGCCCGCTTGGGATCGGTGCGCGCGGCGGCGGAGGAACTGGGCGTAACACCCGGTGCGGTTAGTCAACAAATTCAAAAAGCCGAGACGCAGCTCGGGTGTCGTTTGTTTGACCGAAAGCCAACCGGTCTGGTGCCGACAAAAATCGGGAGCGATGTCTCGTTGCACTTGTCGGACGGATTTAGAAACCTGGAGGCCGGCATTTTGGCGGCACGTCAACGGATAGACGGGTGGATCACCATTTCTGTTGCACCTGTTTTTGCCAGTAAGTGGCTTGTCTGGCGTTTAGGTGATTTCCAAATGGCGCATCCTGAAATTCGCGTCCGAATTGATGCTTCCGTCGATCTTATCGAGCCTCGGCCAGGGGAAGTGGACGCCTGTATTCGGGTGGGCCGCGGTGATTGGCCAGGAGTGCGTTCAGAAGAACTCTTTCCGCAACGTGTTTTTCCCGTATGCTCGCCTGAAATGGCCCGGAAATTGGGCAACTTGAAGGACCTGACGACCGTTCCGATCATTCGCGAGCCCGTCTCGATGTTCACCTGGGACGTGTGGCTTGGACCAAATGGTATGAGTGACGCCGCACTGAGTTCTGGCCCGGTGTTTTCAGATGCATCGCTCTGCGTTGATGCGGCTGTCGCAGGCCAGGGCGTTTTTCTGGCTTGGGAAACCCTGGCGCAACGGTCTTTGGAATCCGGTCAATTGGTTGCTCCATTTCCGGGGCGATTTCGGACAGGGATTTCTTACTGGTTCGTGGAATCTGACAGACATCGAAGATCCAGGTCGATGCATTTGTTCCGAAACTGGCTTGTGCAAGAACTCGGTCAGATCGAGTAGGGGATTGCACAGCAGCGTTCAGGCACAAAAAGAGATAAGCCAGGTTTGTATCGAATGCCCGGTTTCTGATTGGTCAGCCGCTTAAGCATTCAGGTATCTGGACCAACGAAGGTTTTTCATGTCGCTTTTGTTCTGATTGGAAAAGCGTCGGAGTTGCTCTGTCAGCAGGTAAAGGTTGTCCGGATGCACATAGGATTGATTGGTGGCATTGGACCTGCTGCAACCGTAAAATACTACTTGCGGCTTGCAGAGGAATTCGGGGCTGCAGGGGTGCCGCTGAACCTTACAATTTCCCATGCGGACATTGGAAGGCTTGCTTCCAATATTGAGCGCAATGACGCACAAGCGCAGGGCCGGGTCTTTGCAAGTCATGCAGACAGCTTACGTGCGTCGGGTTGCCAAGTGATTTTGATCACAGCGATCGCGGGCCATTTCTGTCTCGAGCAAACAAAAGCGTTGTGCTCGGCCAACATCCTGAACGGGATAGAAATGATCGACCAATACTGTGCCCGGCACGAGATGGGCACGGTTGGAGTGTTGGGCAGCGCCGAGGTGATCAGAACTCACCTTTTTGATGGGTTGAGACGCACCCGAACCGTCGTACCGTCAGACGATTTTCCGGACCTTGGAAATCAATACATGACAATGGCCAGATCGGGCATCTGCACCGTCACGCAACGCCAAACGTTTGTTGATGCAGGTGCTGATATGGTCTCGAAACAAGGTGCAGACGCTATTTTGCTGGCTGGAACGGATCTGGCGCTTGCCTTTGATGGTATCGACCCGGGTTTCAGGGTGCTGGATGTTGTGGACATTCACGTATTTGCCCTTCTGGCAATGGCTTCGATTGAAAAATCTCCATTGCCGTCACAGACACAAACCAATCCCATTCCCTGAAAGAACTGGAGAAGCCAATGCCCGAGTTTTCCTACCCGCATAAAATGGCTGCCTACATGGCCTGGGCCGACGACGTCATGTTGAAAAACGCGGAACAGCTTTCCGACGAAACCCTGATGGAACCGCGCGACACATTGTTCAAATCGATCTCTGGCACCTTCGATCACACACTCGTCGTAGCTGAGATGTTCAGGGCTCATCTTGAGGGTCGAGCGCACCCATACACGGCTCGCCATCGGGACCACCCCATCCCCTTTAGTGAAGTCGCAAGACAGCTTCGCGAAATCAATGAGTTTTATGTCAAGCAGGCGAAGACCTGGACCGATGCAGAGTTGAACGAAACTGTTAGATTTGAATTTGTTGGTGGTGGTGCCGGAGCGATGACAAGGCGGGATATTGTTTTGCACCTTGTCAACCATGCCACCTACCACAGGGGTTTCGTGAGCGCGCTGCTTTTCCCTTACAAGATACCCTTTGCGCCAAACGACCTGACTGTCTTCTTGCGAGATGTTTGGCCGACGATTGCAAAACAGCGCTGTGGGGCTTTGTCATGAAACGACTGTAATTCAAAACCGCATGTGTCGTTCTCTCTGTGACTACACCACCGAAGGCACAAAAAAGGAGACCAAGCTTTGCCTGAGCAGCTTTCGGCCCTTGTGGTTTTCGCTCTTGTGGCCACGGGATCGCCGGGTGGCGCAACGACACTTGCAACGGCTTCCGGCGCTCGGTTCGGTTATCGAAAAAGCTTGCCGCTCATTTCTGGCATCGCTCTTGCTTTGGCGTGTCTGGTAGCAATTGCAGGCACCGGGTTGGCCGTAGTGTTTGCGTCTTTCCCGGCCCTTCAAGTTGTAATCGGGTTGTTAGGATCAGGTTACTTGCTGTGGCTGGCCTGGAAAACAATGCGTTCAGGTCCGCCTAAACCCGCCAATGTTGAGGACAAACGCCCTATCAGCCTCCTTGCAGGGGCTTTCTTGTTATGCGTGAATCCCAAGGCCTGGGCCATGGCATTTGGTGTAGCAGGTTCGTTTTCGCAGCTTTCGGAGAGCACTTTTGTAAAAGCTGCGATTCTGGGTTTCGTTTTTGCAGGTTCCGCAAGTGTGTCTCTGTCATTTTGGGTCTTGGCTGGCAGCCTGGTCGCCAAATTATTGTGTACAGATCGACAGTGGAATATTTTTAATACTGTAATGGCAGTCTTTTTGGTATTTTCGATTATTGCTCTTTGGATCTGATCGGATTGCGCGAGAAAGGCATAGGTGCATTTTTTTCACAATTCAATCAAATCGGAACAAATAATGGGCAATACAAATGTATTTGTTCAATTTTATTTCTTGGACAATTTGATTTTTCGAATTACAGGGGGCAAGCTGATGGCGAACCACACCTTTGGAAAAACTGGTGTTGAAGCGTTTTGAGTCCGACGTCAATGAGGCGGACTTGCTTGATCCAGATTTGTTTCTATTCCTAAATCCAATTATCATTTTTCGATCCCGTTACAAACAATTCGAAACGAAGCATCCCTAATTTGACATTGTGCTGGACGACTGGCAAAACACCAATCAGTTGTGCCTTTTATCCATAAATGGAATTTATCGATGGCCGCTCGCGACCTCCCTCCATCTGCAACAATTCGCGTGTTTGATTCTGCCGCTCGCCTTGGGAACTTCACGGCTGCTGCAAATGAGTTGGGCATGACTCAGGCTGCCGTGAGCTATCAGATAAAAGTTCTGGAAGAACGCATTGGATCCCCGCTGTTCGAGCGCCATGCCCGCGGTGTTTCGCTAACTGCGTGCGGACATCGGTTTTCCGTGCAAGTTGCGACCGCATTGGATCTGTTGGCAGATGCCTATGCCGACGCCAAAGGGTCAGCAGAAGGAACGCTTTCGATCAGTGTCATCCCGACCTTTGCGACAAATTTTTTGGCTCGGCGACTTGGGTCTTTTCAGCTGAACAACCCGGAAATCGCCGTACGGGTCGAGATCAGTGAAACGCTTGCAGATCTGTCTTCTGGTGAATTCGATGTGGCAATACGCGGAGGAGCGGGGCATTGGCCCGGACTCATTTCCAAGCTATTGCTGCCGACGCTTTTCACGCCAATGATGTCACCGAAATTGGAGGAAACAATTGGCGGCATTAACGACCCAGAAGACTTGTTGAGGCTTCCGATTTTGTCCAAAGATGACCCCTGGTGGCTCAACTGGTTTGAAAAGGCTGGTATAGGCCGGACAACGGATGCGGTTTCTGATCGTGTTCATTTCGGCCCGCAAGTCGTCGAGGCACAGGCCGCCATCGCTGGTCAGGGTGTCGCCATGCTCACGCCGGCATTTTTCCAAGAGGAATTGGATCGCGGGTCTCTCGTCCAACCCTTTGATATTCTTGGGGACGACGGAAGCGGTTATTATCTGGTCTATCCAGAAGGGCGTCGGAACTCTGTCAAAATAAAAAGGTTTAGAAAGTGGCTGGAGCGTGAAACCAAGATTTTTCGACCCTCCAGCTGATCACCGCATTGGAATGCGGGAATCTTGTGGCAGTTACGTTTTGCCGCTTATTGTTGACGAATAGTTCATGCGCCGAAATCATCGAAACGTGCAGTCACACCGCGTGATCTCCACCCCTCTTTTGGTGACTGAGCGTCTACGATCATTGGGCCAACCAATATCTCGTCTCATGTGCTCGGACCAATAGTCAAAATCATGACCTGGAACATTCAGATTTCGGCGGCGCCGGATCCAGGACCGAATGGCAGCCAAAAGCCCTGATTTTTTGTTAAATGGCATGATCTGTGCCTCCTCGAAGTTTTATGCGGCTTTTTAGCTGCCAAACGGAAAGAGGCGCCAATTGAAACGCCAAGAAAGACATTAGCTGAGTTAATATATGGTCCGAGGCAAGGCGTTTTTTGCGAAGCAGTACTTCTTTTTGTATGGTTGAAAAACGCATTCAGTATGTTTGTGCAAAATTGCATGACGTACATTCTATTTTGCTTATTGATCCAAATTCAGAATTCCGTTTTCTGCTTTATGTCTGCATCACAAAACGGATTGGGTATTTCCAACACAAAGAATCGAAAGGCAGGAGAGGGACGGTCAATGAAAATCTGCCAAGCCGATATTGAAAACATTCGGAGCAGTTATTTTTTGTTGTCCGGCAGCATCAAGCGTGCTGGCGAAGTGTTTTATGAATGTCTTTTTGAAATCTCGCCCGAAACGCGTCAAATGTTCCTAAATGATATGTCCGTTCAGGCTTCTAAGCTCATGAGCACACTTGGTTTTGTGGTTTCGCAACTTCAGGATGAGAGTGAGCTGGCGCCTATCGTTCATGATCTGGCTCTGCGTCATCTGGCCTACGGTGTTGAAGAACAGCATTATCAGGTCGTGAAAGCGGCACTTGTGAAAATGCTTGTGCTGGTTTTGGAAGACACCGCCACCGAGGAAGTTTTGAGCTCGTGGTCGCTTGCCTATGATGCATTGGCTGGTGATATGATCGACGCTGCATACCGCAAGCAGTCAAATTGCGAAGGTTAAGGAGCGGCGTATTAGGTAAAAACAGCCGTCCTTGTGTTGAAATCGACTAAGTGTATTGGCTGCCAAACTGGGTTCCAACATCAGAAAAGGACGTAGTAGGCCATCAAGAAGAGATTTTGAAAGAAGAAACATTGGCTGTTTCACGGCTTCGGTTCAATGCGCTTGGTCCGTGCTCGCCCGCACGCCTTTAGTATTGTTTTCTGCGCCGAACATTCGACCCAAATTTACAGCTAGAGGGCGAAAAAGGACAGTTTCGAGTATTGTTTTCGGACAACCAGATGGCCCGTATGTTCTTGAAACCGCATCGAGGCTGAAGCCACTACGCAGTCGTACTTGACCGGCGTGCCAGGTCAGCAGTCGATATCCTCGCCTTCTCGCCAGAGTTTAACGGCGAGAGCAATGAATTCGTCTATTCTGGTGCCTGCTACTTCTGTCGTCTTTTTGAACCGAATACACCCTTTCCCCACGCTCAAGCCATGCAGAAGCTGTCCACTGGCATCGATCTTTGAAGCATTACCGACATAAAGACTGACATAGGCTTTCTGAACATTCAGGTGAAACACAAAGTCCTCACCGTTTCCGAAGCCCAACATCTTATAGTGTATGCGTTCTTCAAGTTGTGGCGACTGCTTCAAAATGACGTCACGCAGATCTAACAGCGTATTACGTCGCCAATCGTCATCCAGTTGGTCGATGTACTCAGAAGGTGTTTTGGCTTCGCTTAGCATCGATAGCCTCTATTCGAACATGGACGAAAAAAACCTAAGCTGGGTGCCACCTGGTTTCAAGCTGCGCCGAGTTTGTGGGACATACATGAATTGCCGGGTTTCGCTTTTCCGATACCCTTAACAAAAGCAAGTAGCTGACAGTTTTTTGCTGCTTGACGACAGTCGACTGTGCAAGTGGCATGAAGAACGCATGCTGATCGTTAGACCCAAATCTGAAAGTGCTAAACAAGGGTTCAGCGTTTTCCGTTTCTACAAAGGGCTCTGCTTCAGATCTCGGAACGTCCGGTGCTTCAGAGATCACGCTCGAACAGAAAGCTGCGCTTCGCGTCCACGCAGCGGGATTTTCTTTGTGCCCAAATTGCTGGCATAAAAGAGATTATACATTGATCTATGGCCAATAAGAAAAATGATTAGGCAAATCCTAATGTTTGATGAGGAAGTCAGTTCTTAGGACGATTACGCAGCCCGTATATACCTGAAGGGAACTTCGCGGTGCTCAGGGGGGCGCAATTTGTCTGACAAGGAAAATATCGCGATTGATGTGCGTGACGCGGTAAAACGTTATGGTGATTTTACAGCGCTGAAAAAGATCTCTCTGTCGATCATGGACAATGAGTTCTTCACGCTGCTGGGTCCGTCCGGTTGCGGGAAGACCACGCTTTTGAGAATGATCGCCGGGTTCGAGGCCGTTACCGAAGGCGCGATCTTCCTTTACGGCGATGAGATCGAAAACCTGCCGCCCAACAAGCGACCGGTGAACACGGTTTTCCAGAACTATGCTCTGTTTCCGCACATGACGATTCTGGACAACGTGGCGTTCGGGTTGGAAATGCGCGGTGCCTCAAAGCCCGAGGCGCGTAAGAAAGCAGGCGAGATGCTGGAACTGGTCCAACTCTCGCAGTTTTCGGCGCGCAAGCCCAGCCAGTTGTCGGGGGGGCAGCAACAGCGCGTTGCACTGGCCCGCGCGCTGGCTCCCAGACCTAAGGTTTTGTTGTTGGACGAACCACTATCTGCGCTGGATCTGAAGCTGCGTAAAGCCATGCAGCTTGAGTTGAAACACTTGCAGCGCGAAACCGGGATCACGTTCATATTTGTCACCCACGACCAAGAGGAAGCGCTGACCATGTCTGACCGCATTGCGGTCATGTCTGCGGGCGAGATGCAGCAACTTGGCAGTCCGACTGATATCTATGAACGTCCGCATAACATGTTTGTGGCTGATTTTATCGGCGAGACCAACCTGTTGGAGGTTTCCGTAGACGGTATCGAGAATGGCCGCGCAATATGCCACCTTGGCGGCGGGCACGAGTTGACCTGCAACGCGGTTGACGGGATTGATGTTGGGTCCAAGGTTCACATGTCAATCCGACCAGAGCGGCTGTACATGTCAGAGACACCTGCGGAAGCAGAAAGCCTCAAAGGCCGGATCAAAGAAAACATCTTTGTCGGGACAGACATCACAACAATTGTGGATTTGCAGGACGGACCTGATTTCGTCGTCCGCACCTCAAACTCGGATCGTGGCAACAAGCGCATATTCGAGCCGGGCACCGAAATGTACGTCAACATGGAGCTGGGGGCCGGGCGCCTCCTGGTCGACTGATGGCGGCGGGTGCGGCAAGCGGCGGCAGCGCGACAACGGATACCTACAAAGAAGCCCGTAATTGGCTGCTGTTACCTGCCTGGGTGACACTGGCCATTCTGGTATTGGCACCGGTAATCATGATGCTGATCTACTCTTTCCTGACGAAAGAGTTCCGGGGCGGCGTGATCTGGGAATTTTCTTTGTCAGCTTATGATCAGTTCTTCTTTGATCGCGGCTTGTTCGGCGATGACCCGCCACAGATCGAATGGACCTATATCGCAATCTTCTGGCGCTCAATATGGCAGGCTGCGGCAGCTACAGTTCTGAGCCTCGTGATCGGGTTCCCGACGGCCTATTTCATCGCGACCCGGTCCGCGAGCATGCGTCCGATCTGGGTGTTCCTGATCACCATCCCTTATTGGGTGAACCTCTTGATCCGAACCGTGTCGATGAAGTTTCTGTTGCGCGATCAGGGGCCGCTGAATGATTTTCTGATCAATATTGGTCTGATCGACAGCCCCCTGCACATCGTGAATACCAATTTCGCCGTGCAACTGGGGCTGTTCTATTCCTACCTGCCCTTCATGGTTCTGCCGATCTATGCAGCGGTTGAGCGCTATAACTTCGCTCTGTCCGAAGCTGCGGCTGACCTCTACGCGTCGAAATGGACGACGTTGCGGCGGGTGCTGCTTCCTGCGGTTAAACCGGGCGTTATTGCGGGCTGCATTCTGGTCTTTGTGCCATCGATGGGCTCGTTCCTTGCACCCGATCTGCTGGGGGGTGCCAAGAACTTCATGATCGGTTCGCTGATTGAGGAACAGTTCAAGGGCAATGCAGGTAACTGGCCGTTTGGCGCAGCCGCGTCGATGATCTTGCTGACAATGGTACTGATCATCCTGATGTTCTCGGCCCGCCAGCAGGCCAAGGCCGACAAGGCGGGGGGCTGAACCATGGCAAGCAAGCAGTTCGATATCAAGTCCTATACCGGCTTCAAGGGGATCACGCTGCTCTGTCTGGTCATCCTTTATGCCCCGCTTATCGTGGTGACGATCTACAGTTTCAACGCCTCGCAATCGCTGACCAATTGGGAAGGTGTCTCGCTGCGCTGGTACGCGGATGTCTTTACCGGACCTGAAAGTGCCAAATTCAAAACAGCGGCCAAAAACAGCTTTATTATCGCGATCATTGCCGCAACCACAGCGACAGCCATTGCTACATTGGCCGCAACGGGGATGGTGCGCGGGGGCAAATTCCGTTTTCGCACATTGTCCTTCGGACTGATCAGCTTGCCGCTGATGGTGCCCGAGATTGTTCTGGCGGTCGCAACCCTGATCTTCTTTAACTCGATTGGGTTCGAGCGTGGGCTTTTAACGATCCTGCTGGCCCATATCGCCTTTTGCATTCCCTTTGCCTACCTGCCGATCTCGGCCCGGATGCAGGGGATCGAAGACAGTTACGAACAAGCCGCGCTGGACCTGTACGCAACCAAACGGCAGGCGTTCACCAAGATCCTTCTGCCGCTGATGATGCCAGGCATCATCTCAGGTTTCCTGCTGGCTTTTATCGTTAGTCTGGATGACTTCATCATCACCAACTTCGTGAAGGGCGCGGGTGTCGAAACCCTACCCACAGCGATCTTTGGGTCGGTCAAACAGGGGATCAAACCGAATATCATGGCGATTTCGACCATGTTGCTGAGCGTGTCCATCGTCATGGTCACGATCAGCTATTTCGTCAGCAAGGCTGACAACACAAAATAACCAACAGATGGAGAGAAACATGAAACACATGATGAAAAGCGGCGTTGCTGCCCTTGCTCTGGCCATTGGCGCGAACGCCGCAGCAGCCGAAGGCGAACTGGTTGTCTACCACTGGTTCGAATACATGCCTCAAGAGCTTCTGGACAAGTTCACCGAAGAAACCGGCATCACCGTCACCATGGATACCTACGACTCGAACGAGGCGATGCTGGCCTCGCTCAAGGCAGGTGGGATCGGCACCTATGACGTTTCGGTGCCCGGCGACTATATGGTCGCGATCATGGCAGGCGAAGGAATGCTGGACACCATCGCGGATGGCGAGCTGCAAAACAAAGGCAACATCCAGCCGGAATGGGCCGATCCCAGCTTTGATCCGGGTCGCCAATCCTCGATCCCCTACCAGTGGGGCTCGACCAGCTTTGCTGTGAACCGCGACGCCTATGGTGGCGACATTCAGTCTACCGACATATTGTTTAACCCTCCGGCTGAATTGCAGGGTCGTATCAACGTTCTTGACAGCCAGGGTGAAGTGATGGCGCTGGCGGCACTGCACATGGGTATCCCGCAGTGTTCGACAGATCGCGAGCAGCTGAAAGCCCTGAACGGAATGCTTCAAGAGGCGAAACAGCACTGGGCTTCGTTCAACTCGGACACAGCGAAAGAGGTTCTGGTCTCTGGCGATGCTGATGTTGGAATGATCTATGACGGTTTTGCTGCAAAGGCCCGTCA
>NZ_JBXWSB010000104.1:0-16394 GCF_059613205.1 Ruegeria sp. BHSB064 | reverse complement strand
TGGCGACCATCTGTGCTGTGGTCTTCCACTTGGCCAGCTTCGTAACCTTCAGCGTCCCCGCCACATCGCCCAGAAATTCACGCAGGCCCGAGACAAAAACCTCGCGGAACAGGATCACGGTGGCGGGCAGCACCAGCCACGGGGTCCAGCTGTCTTGCGAATAGCCAACAAGGATCATAAGTGCGATCACCACCATCGCCTTATCGGCAATGGGGTCCAGCATTGCACCGATCTTGGTTTCCTGCTTCCAGGCCCGCGCCAGATACCCATCGAACCAATCTGTAATGGCCGCCGACAGGAACAGGATCAAAGCGAACCAATCCGCGTATGGCCGGGTAAAGTACAAAAACATGACGGCCAGACCGGGTGCCGCCAACAGGCGCAGGACAGTCAGAATATTGGGCAAGTTCCACTTCATGGCTTGGACCCTATATCGACGCCGCAGGACAGAAAAGCCAATCAAACAAAAAACTGCACCGCGCCCAAACGCTTGGTCAAAGCGCCGCAGGCCTGACGTCTCAGAGTTGTACCTCTTGGCCTTTTCCACCTTTGCCGTCAGATTGCCGCGCAAGTCCAATCAGAAAGCACCAGATGACATCGCATATTCAAACCGACGCCCGGTCGAACATGATCGGCAGCTTTTGGATGATCGCCGCGATGGCGGGCTTTGCGCTTGAGGACGCTTTGCTCAAAGCGGCTTCGGCCGTACTTCCGATCTGGCAAGTCCTGGTGCTGTTCGGTGCAGGTGGATCGGTGATCTTTGCGGCGGTGGCCTTTACGCGTAGGCAAAACTTGCTGCACCCCGATGTCCTGTCCCGTCCGATGAAAGTTCGGGTGCTTTTCGAGGTCTTTGGTCGGTTGTTCTATGTTCTGGCGATCGCGCTGACCCCTTTGTCTTCGGCCACGGTGATCCTGCAGGCCACACCACTGGTCGTGGTTGCGGGTGCTGCGATGTTCTTCGGGGAATCCGTCGGCTGGCGGCGGTGGAGCGCCATTTTTGTCGGTATGCTTGGTGTCGTCGTGATCCTGCAACCCACTGGCGACAGCTTTTCACTGCTGTCGATACTGGCCGTGCTGGGGATGCTGGGATTTGCCGGGCGCGATCTGGCCAGTCGCGCAGCACCTGCCACATTGGGAACCGAGGTCTTGGGGTTCTACGGATTTCTCAGCATCATCGTTGCGGGGCTCGCCTATCAGTTTTGGGAGGGTGTGCCGATGGTTGCGCTTGATCTGCATACCAGTCTGCATCTGACCGGCGCGGTGCTGATGGGCGTTCTGGCCTATTCCTCGCTGATGAATGCCATGCGCACGGGCGAAGTGTCCGCCGTGACCCCGTTCCGCTATACCCGCTTGTTATTCGGCATCGGCTTGGGCGTGGTCATGTTCGGTGAAAGCCTCGATCAAACCATGTGGATCGGCAGCGCGCTCATTGTGGCTTCGGGGCTGTACATCCTGTGGCGTGGACGACGCGCCTAGCCCTTGTCGTGGAAGAAATCGTAAACCTTCTGCGCCAGCCCGGCCGAGATCCCCTCGACCGCTTTCAGATCGGCAAGATTGGCGCGGCTGACTGCCTTGGCGCTTCCGAAATGAGTCAACAAGGCACGTTTGCGCGCGGCCCCAACGCCGGGAATTTCGTCCAACGGCGTGGCCCCGACGGCCTTTGCCCGCTTCGCGCGATGGGTGCCTATGGCGAACCTATGCGCCTCGTCCCTTAAGCGTTGGATGAAATACAGCACCGGGTCGTTGCGCTTCAGGGCAAAGGGGCGCTGACCGGTCCTATGGAATTCTTCCTTGCCGTGATCGCGGTCGACCCCTTTGGCAACGCCAACCATAGGAATGTCTTCGACCCCATGGGCCTGCATGATTTCGTGCACGGCACTTACCTGCCCTGCACCGCCATCAATCAGCAACAGATCGGGCCAGAGCCCTTTGTCCCGGTCCGGGTCTTCTTTTTGCAACCGGGTGAAGCGACGGTTCAGCACCTCTTTCATCATGCCGAAATCATCGCCTGGTGTGAGGTCATCGCCACGGATGTTGAACTTGCGATAGGCGTTCTTCATGAACCCCTCGGGGCCTGCCACGATCATTCCGCCTACGGCGTTGGTGCCTTGAATGTGCGAGTTGTCGTAAACCTCGATCCGTTCAGGCGGCGCATCCAGATCAAACGCTTCGGCCACCCCGCGCAGCAGTTTGGCCTGCGTTGCGCTTTCGGACATGCGGCGGGCCAATGACTCGCGCGCGTTTCGCAGGGCGCCCGCCACCAGTTCCTGCTTCTCACCGCGTTGCGGCACCAGGATTTCCACCTTGCGGCCTGCTTTCTCGGTCAGGGCGTCCTGCATCAGATCAGCGTTTTCAATGCCGTCCGACAGGATCAATTGCCGGGGCGGTTCCTTGTTGTCGTAGAACTGGCCAAGGAACGCCTCCATCACCTCAGCGGGGGACACATCGGGGCCGACCCGCGGATAGAAATCCTTGTTGCCCCAATTCTGGTTAGCGCGGATAAAGAACACCTGCACACACGCTTGTCCGCTATCCATATACAGGCCGATCACATCCGCCTCGGTCACGCCGCGCGGGTTGATGCCCTGAGATGTCTGCACCTGCGTCAGTGCCCGGATACGATCCCGAAGGCCGGCGGCGCGTTCGAACTCCATCGCCTCGGACGCGGCCATCATCTGTTCGGCCAGATCCTCCTGCACCTTGGTGGAACGGCCCGAAAGGAAGCGTTCGGCATCCTTGACGCTTTCGCGATAGGCCTCCTCCGAAATCAACCCGACGCACGGCCCCGAGCAGCGTTTGATCTGATAGAGCAAACAGGGCCGCGTTCGGCTGTCAAACATGGAATCCGAGCAGTTGCGCAGAAGGAACGCCTTTTGCAATTGGTTCAATGTCCGGTTCACCGCACCGGCACTGGCGAAAGGGCCGAAATAAGCACCCTTTTCTTTCTTCGCCCCGCGATGCTTTTTGATCTGCGGAAAGGCGTGGTGCTTGGCGACCAGAATATTGGGGAAGCTCTTATCGTCGCGCAAAAGCACGTTGTACTTTGGCTTGAGCTGCTTGATCAGGTTCTGCTCCAGCAGCAACGCCTCGGTCTCGGTCCGGGTGGTCAGAAACATCATCGAGGCGGTCGAAGCGATCATCTTCTCGATCCGGCCGGAATGCCCCGGGCGTGTGTAATTCGACACCCGCGCCTTCAGGTTGCGTGCCTTGCCCACATACAGAACACGACTGTCTGCATCCAGCATCCGATACACTCCGGGCGAGCTGTCCAGCGTTTTCACGTAACGCTGAATACAGGCGTAACCGGTCTGAGAGGAGTCGCTGTGGGTGGTCATGGGCTTTTGATATGATTCTCTTGGACTGGCTGCAATCTCAGGCCTCTCAAATCAAGAGGAAACAAATCCACGACTTCTGTGGATAAGTGTGAAGATAAGTTTCTGCTGGATCGGAAATCCCCTTGTTTCATTGCCTCTTCCTTGATTTGCACAAAAAATGGGCAATATTGTAAATAGCTGTAAATAAAAGATATTTTTTCCATCACTTAGCAAGTGTATGAAAAAAAAGACATTTTTGTAACGCGCAAGTAACAGGATTGAGAGCGGTGCAAAACTTGCAGCAAAATTGCTTATTCTACGCCCAGCACGTCAGGCGTTTTCCATCCCAGATGCTGGCCCCCATCAACGCAGAGCAATTGCCCTGTGACTGCATGTGCATCCAGAAAATACCCCAGCGCAGCGGTTATGTCCGACGGGTTGGAGCCCCGCTCAAGCACCGTGTTCGATCGCTGTGCCTGAAAATGCTGTTCGCTTTGACGATGCCCCTGAACAGTTGGACCCGGACCAATCGCGTTGACCCGAATGTCAGGTGACAGGGCCTGAGCAGCCGTTCGGGTCAGGGCCCACAGCCCCATTTTCGCGATGGTGTAGGACATGAATTCGGGCGTCAGCTTTCGGACCCGCATATCGACCATATTGACGATCAAACCCGCAGCCAGAGGCTCGTTGTTTTCGTCCATGCCAGCGGCCAGCCCCTGTTCAGACATAGCCTGTGTCAGCACGAACGGTGCACGCAGATTGCTGTCGAGATGGCGGTCCCAGCTTTGGCGGGTTGCGGTATGGATATTGTCATATTCAAAGATCGAAGCGTTGTTCACCAGACAGGTGATCGGTCCGCCCAGCGCCCCAGCCGCTTTGGGCAACAACGCCTGGACCTGAGCTTCGTCCAGCAGATCGGCCTGCAAAGCCACCGCCTGCCGCCCAAGGGCCTGCACCTTGTCTACAGTTTCCTGCGCCGGTTGTTCTGATGTGGCGTAATGCACCGCCACGTCATACCCACGACCCGCCAGATACAGCGCCATGGCCCGGCCCAGACGAATACCGGCACCGGTCACTAAAGCTCGGGTCATGCTTCACCTCGTTTTGTAAGATCACACCAGCAATACGGTGACATAAAGCACATAAAGGAAAGTCAACACCAACCCCCAGATGCGCGAGATATCTTGTTTGAAGAATACAAACGGTATCAGCAGCAGCGATGCGCCCAGCATGACCCAAAGGTCGAATTGCAGGAACTCGGGATCAACCGGGATACGACCAAACCAGGTTGCGATCCCGATGATGGCCAAAAGGTTGAACATGTTCGAACCAATCACGTTACCCAGCGCAACGTCGGCCTGTCTGCGCAACGCGGCCATAACTGTAGTCGCCAATTCTGGCAAAGACGTTCCAACCGCGATCAAGGTCAGACCGATCACTGTCTCACTGACCCCATAGGTCCGCGCGATGATCGTTGCGTTATCCACCAAAAGATGCGCGCCCATTGGCAGACCAATCAGCCCAAGGATCAGATACACCGACACCTTCCAATAAGGCATGTCAGGATCAGCTTCTTCCAGCCCCTCAAGCTCTTCGTCGACACAGGCTTCACCGCAGGCTTTGCGATGGGCTCTTGCCTCGCGGAAGGCGTTCAGAAGGACAAGACCCAACGCCGCCAGCAAGATCAGGCCGCTGAAGAACGTGAACGTTCCCAAGAACGCCAATCCGATGAACAGAACCGTCGCCAACAGCATGAAAACATAGTTCCGGCGGCTGTTGCACTCACTGGTGTGTAAAGTCGCCAGCAGCGCGGGAAGGCCCAGAACCAGCAAAATATTCGCCGTGTTTGATCCGACCACATTGCCCAATGCGATACCGGGGGCGTTCTCTTTCAATGCGCTGATGGCAATCAAAAGCTCAGGCGCGGACGTTCCAAATGCCACAATCGTCAGGCTGACGATCAACGCCGGAACGCCCAGGCGCAAACTCAGGTTCACGGCACCACGCACAAGGGCGTCGCCTGCCAGCAGCAGAATCAACAGGCCCAGACCGGACAACAGCCATGTGGTAATCAAGTCCGGCCTCCTTTTTCACAGGCGCAGGGGCCTTTGCCGATACGATACCGACCGCAGCGCGGACATTTCGCCGAACTCAATTTCTTTTGTCCGGGAAAGCGAAGCTTACCGAACATTGCCAATACGCCCATGGCAATCAGGAAAAGGGTGACGGCCTTGATGATCACGTCACAAACCGAAACGCGCATATGCTGCACGCTCCTCCAGGCCGGCAATGGCATCCTGTGCGAGGCTGGCCCCAAAACGCGTCCAGATCGGTTTGCGCACGCCATAGCGGCGAAACTTGACCTTGTCGCCAAAGCGTTCCTGCATTTTCGGCTTGAGATGGGCGATGCCATCAATCAGGCCCAATTCTTGCGCGCGGCGCGCCAGCCAAACCTCACCGGTGAACAGATCTGCACTTTGATCCAGCTTGTCACCGCGGCGCGCTTTGACATGGTCAATGAAGTTTTCGTGGATATCCCCCAGCAAACTTTGCAGGCGGGCCACATCCTCTTTCTTTTCCGGCGCAAACGGGTCCAGCATGGATTTCGACTGACCCGCCGTGTGCACGCGCCGCTCAAACCCCTGCCGCGCCAGAAAGACATGCGCGCCAAACCCGGCCGAGATTACACCGATCGAGCCCAGAACCGAACTATCATCGGCCCAGATCTCGTCCGCTGCGGCAGCCAGCCAGTACCCGCCCGAGGCCGCAACATCCTCGACAAAGGCAATCACGGGCACGTCCAGCTCATCCGACAAACGCCGGATCCGGGCACCGATCAGCGAACTTTGCACAGGGGACCCGCCCGGGGAGTTGAGCTCAATCGCCACGGCGGCGGGTTTTCCCTTGCGAAACGCTTTTTCCAGAACAGGCGCCAGGGTTGTATCGTTCAACGCCCCACGCCCCGCCATTCCAATGGCGCCGGACAGGCGGACAACGGCCACGCAGGGGTGCTTTTTGACAAACGGCAGGCTGAGTTTCATGGGTGCCGATGTAGAGTGCCCCCAACCCGTAAACAAGGGACTCATCCGGCCTTAAACGCGACGTGAACCAAATTCCCACACTCGGTGGGCAAAAATGCAACGCCCGAGAACAGTCAGCTTCGGATGCGCCAACCGGTTTTGAAGATCCAGCCAATGACCGCCAGACAAATGCCTGTAAAGGCGAGAATGGCCAACAGACTAAAGACAATCGGCACATCGGCCAGCCCGTAAAAAGACCAACGGAACCCCGAGATCAGATAAACCACCGGATTGAACAAAGTAATGGTCTGCCACAGCGGCGGCAGCATTGAGATCGAATAAAATGTGCCTCCCAGAAAGATCAGTGGCGTCACCACAAGTTGCGGCACAAGTGACATCTGCTCAAAATTGCTGGCCCAGATCCCAATGATGAAACCCAGCAATGAAAAGCTGAGGCAGGACAGGATCAGAAACGCAGCCATGGCAAAGGGATGTTCAATCCGAATGTCCACAAAAAAAGTGGCGGTTGCCAATATCACCAAACCCACAAACAGCGCCTTTGTGGCCGCGGCACCAACATATCCGATCACGATCTCGATGAAATTGACGGGCGCGGACAACAGCTCATAGATGGTTCCCAGAAACTTCGGGAAATATATCCCGAAAGACGCGTTCGAAATCGACAGCATCACAACCGAAAGCATGATCAGCCCCGGCACGATGAACGCGCCGTATGAGACACCTTCAACCTCCTGAATGCGGCTGCCGATGGCTGTGCCAAACACAACAAAGTACAGCGACGTGGACAGAACCGGAGAGAAAAAGCTCTGCGCAAGAGTGCGGAAGAACCGGGTCATTTCGAACCGGTAGATGGCGGCAATTGCAGTCCAGTTCATGCCATTTCTCCGGATACAAGGTTGACGAAAATCTCTTCCAGGCTCGATTGACGTGTTTGCACGTCCCGCAAGATCAACCCGGCTTGCGACACGTCATTCAGCAGTGTCGTGATACCCGTCCGATCCGCGTGGGTGTCATAGGTGTAAATCAAGACATCCCCCGCACCGTTCAGGGTCAGATTGTGCAGCGCAAGACTGTCAGGGATTTGCGCGATGGGCTCTGTCAGCATGACCTCAATCTGCTTTTTACCCATCTGCGCCATCAGCGCGTCCTTGTCCTGCACCAACAGCAACTCACCCTTGTCGATAACCCCCACACGATCTGCGATGGCTTCGGCCTCTTCGATGTAATGGGTGGTCAGAATGATGGTGACCCCGTCCCGTTTAAGCTCGGCCACGATTTCCCACATGTCTTTACGCAGTTCGACATCCACACCGGCAGTGGGTTCATCCAGAAACAGAACACGAGGCTCATGAGCCAATGCTTTGGCGATAAGCACCCGGCGCTTCATGCCGCCGGACAACTCTTTGATCGCGTTGTCGCGCTTGTCCCATAGGGACAGTTTGCGCAGGATCTCTTCGATCCGCGCATTGTTCTTGCCAAGCCCGAACAACCCCCGCGACAAACGCACGGTGTTCCAGACCTTTTCAAACGGTTCCAGCGCAATTTCCTGCGGCACAAGCCCGATCATCCGTCGTGCCGCCCGATAGTCGGACTGAATATCATGGCCACCCACTGTGACCTCACCTGAACTCGGGGTCGTTATACCGCAGATGGTCGAGATCAAGGTTGTCTTCCCGGCACCGTTTGGCCCCAACAGAGCAAGTATTTCGCCCTCTTCAATGTCCAAAGACACGCCCTTCAGCGCCTCAAACCCATCGGCATAAGATTTGCGAAGATCTCTGATGGATAAAATGGTCGTCATATCCGTTCCCCGTTCTGGCGTGGACCCTATCGCGCCAAACCGGGGTATAACAGGTCAATTCAACATCGATTGTTGCACATCTGTCTTAAAGACGACCATCTGCGCCATCAAACATCCGCCTTGCAATCCGCATCCCGGCCCGCAAACTCTGCCCGAAACGGAGGGTGCTGATGCTAAAAGGAATTCGTGTCGTCGAAATCGAAGGGCTGGGCCCCGGCCCGTTTGCCGCCATGCAATTGGCCGACTTGGGCGCTGACGTGATAACCATTCATCGCAAAGGCGGTGCGGCAACGCCCGGGATGCCAGAACGCTCACTTCTGGATCGCGGAAAGCGGTCCATCGCGCTTGACCTGAAGGACCCGGATGATCTGGATACCGCTCTGCGTTTGATCGACACCGCCGACGCCCTGATCGAAGGCTTTCGCCCCGGTGTGATGGAAAAGCTGGGCCTTGGCCCCGTCCTCTGCCTGGCCCGCAACCCAAAGCTGGTCTATGGGCGCATGACCGGCTGGGGTCAGGATAGCCCGTTGGCCAACACAGCAGGACACGACCTGAACTATATCGCCCTGTCGGGGGCACTTTGGTATGCCTCTCAGCCCGACCAACCCCCGCAGACACCTGCAACTCTGGTGGGCGATATTGGCGGTGGTGCCATGTATCTTGTCGCAGGTGTTCTGGCTGGCCTGATCAATGCACAAAGAACTGGGCATGGCACAGTTGTTGACGCCGCAATCTATGACGGTTCAGCCAATATGATGAACCTTCTGATGACCATGCGCCAAACGGGGAACCTGTCCGACGCGCGCGGCGAAAGCCTTCTGGACGGCCCGCACTGGAGCCGCACCTATACCTGCGCCGATGATGGCTTCATCACGGTTCAATGCCTCGAACCCAAATTCTACGCTCAGTTTTTGCAGATCCTCGGTCTCGCCACAGACGCCAAATTCCAGAACCAATATGACCGCACACTCTGGCCCGACCTGACACAACGCCTTACCGATATCTTCGCCAGTAAACCCCGCGACCATTGGGTTGCCCTTTTCCAGGGCACGGATGCCTGCGTCGCCCCGGTGCTTAGCCCGCAGGAGGCGCTGGATCACCCTATGAACACCCATCGCAACAGCTGGCAAGACGTGGACGGCACAATGCAATCCGCAGCCGCGCCGCGATTTTCAAATCTCCAATGGCAGCCCAGCCCCAGCCCCACACGCGGAGAGCACACAAAGGAAATCCTCGCCGAGCTTGATGCTCCGCGCTGATCCGAGCTTCATCTGGCCCAAAATACCTCGGGGGATGAATTGGCCGCAGGCCAAGAAGGGGGCTGGCCCCCTTTCATCAGCTTACCGTGTGCGCACCGTGTCGATCATAAGCTGCACGTTTTCGGGATCCGCATCCGGCGTGATGCCATGCCCCAGGTTGAAGATATGCGGCCCTTTCGAGAACGCCTCGACAATGCGCCGTGTTTCATCCACCAGCGCCTGCCCGCCCGTCACCATATGGGACGAGGCCAGATTGCCCTGTACACAGCCATCTACCTGCACATGCTCGGCCGCCCATTCCGGCGACACCGAATTGTCCAGCGCGACACAATCCACACCTGTCGCATTGGCAAACCCCACATATCCATCGCCTGCCTCACGCGGGAAGCCGATGACGGGAATGCCCGGATGGCGTTCTTTGATGGCCTGCGTGATCACCCGGCACGGTTCGACCGCGTATTTCTGGAACGCCTCGCCTTTCAAGGACCCTGCCCAACTGTCAAAGATCTTGACCACCTCGGCCCCGGCTTCGATTTGCGCAGACAGATATTCGATCGTAGCGGCGGTGATGCGATCCAACAGGGCCTCAAACAGCGCAGTGTTTCCTTCACGCAACGCGTGCGCAGGGCCCTGATCCGGTGTGCCGCGTCCGGCGATCATATACGTGGCGACCGTCCAGGGGGCGCCAGCAAACCCGATCAGAGTGGTCTCCGGCGGTAACTCCCGCGACAAAATCCGTACCGTTTCATAAACGGGCCACAGTGTTTCATGAATCGCGTCAACCGGCTTTAAAACGTCAAATTCGGACTGCTGCGTGATGGTCGACAGGCGCGGGCCTTCACCTGTCACGAACCACAGATCCGCGCCCAGAGCCTGCGGCACCAACAGGATATCGGCAAACAGAATCGCGGCATCAAACCCGTAACGACGGATGGGCTGCAACGTGACTTCGGAGGCCAGTTCAGGGTTATAGCACAAAGACAGAAAATCTCCGGCCTGGGCGCGAGTGGCACGATATTCGGGCAAGTACCGGCCAGCTTGGCGCATCATCCAGATCGGCGGCACGTCTTGCACCTCACCCGCAAGCGCCCGTAGCAGTTTCTTCGTCTCGGCCATTTTCGCCCCCAGTCATCCGCTTTTGGCAACGGGTCGTCCTTCGGCGGCAATTTGTCAAGCTTAGCCCCCATTGTCAGGGCAATGTGACGCGACTAAAGCTGTGAGCATGACAATAAATCTGCCCACACCCGCATCGCCCCTCAGAATTGGCACCCGTGGTTCTCCGCTTGCACTGGCGCAGGCCCATGAAACACGCCAACGCCTGAGTGATGCCTTCGACCTGCCCGAGGATGCGTTCGAGATCGTGGTGATTAAAACCACCGGGGACAATCGCGCCATGATCGAAGCCGATCGACCGCTGAAAGAGATCGGCAATAAGGGCCTGTTCACCAAAGAAATCGAAGAGGCAATGCTGCGTGCTGAAATCGACATCGCCGTGCATTCGACTAAAGACATGCCAGTCGCACAGCCCGACGGTTTGGTGCTGGATACATTCCTGCCACGTGAAGACGTAAGGGATGCGTTTATCTCTCCGCGCCTGGGTTCTATCCACGATCTGCCCGAGGGGGCTGTTGTGGGCACATCCTCGCTGCGTCGCCGTGCTCAATTGCTGAGCCGTCGCCCTGATCTGAAGGTTGTCGAATTTCGCGGAAACGTGCAGACACGACTGAAAAAGCTGGAAGACGGCGTGGCAGATTGCACCTTTTTGGCCATGGCCGGTATTCGTCGTCTGGGTATGGATGATGTCCCGGCCAGCGCGATTTCGCCCGACGATATGCTGCCCGCCATTGCACAAGGCACCATCGGCATTGAACGGCGCGGCGACGACATGCGTGCGGCAGAAATGCTTGAGGCGATACACCACGCAGAAACCGGCCGACGGCTGGCAGCCGAACGCACGTTGCTGGATGCACTGGATGGGTCGTGTGAAACACCCATCGCGGGTTTGGCCGAGCTTGATGGCGGCACTCTCAGGCTGCGTGGTGAGGTTCTGCGGCCAGACGGAACTGAAACCGCCAACCGGGATATGACAGCCCCCGTAGAAGACGGGCCGGAAATGGCCCGCGCGATGGCCTCAGAACTGCTTGCGCAAGCAGGCCCGGATTTATTCGATTGGAAAAAATCAAAATAAATTCGCCTAATGTGAACTGGGTCACTGTAGAAGGTGATTTCTTCAGGCATTAAGGTGACATAACAACCAGGAAGTCGGGTCAGTCTCGAAAGTATCGAAAAGTTTTCAGATTGCGGTGATTTAGTTAGTATTCGAGGGGGCGAGGCTGGCCCCCGACTTCCAAAGGTGGCGGGTCGCAGTTGTAACCAACAGCGACCCGTTTTTTGCTAAAGCAACATTCAGGAAATTGCGGCAACCGCGTGACGCACGGCCTCTCGGGTCTGGTCCAGATCAACGTCGGTTACCGCCAGAGACGGGTACAGCTTGCCCGGGGCTTTAAACACGCCGTTCGCCTGCAATGCAGCGCCATAAGTTGTGTAACGTGCTGGATCGTCATGGCGGGCGCTTCGGTAATCCCGGCACTCACCTTCGGTGAAGTAGATGTCGAACAAGGTTTCATCCCCGCAAATCCGATGCGGAATGCCCGCTTCGTTCAACGCCTCAGTCTGCATGTCTTGCAGGTGTCGACCGATGCTGCGCAGACGGTCATAAGCCCCGTCACGGCGCAGGATCTCCATTGTCTTCAATCCTGCGGCCGAAGCGACAGGATTGCCTGACAAAGTGCCCAATTGCATCAGCCAGCCTTCTTCGCCGACTTTCGATTTGTCGAAGTGCTTCATGATTTCGGCACTCGCGCCCAAAGCGGCCAAAGGAAACCCGCCACCCGTGATCTTTCCCAACGTGCAGATATCAGGGGTTACGCCATAGCGCTCCTGCGCCCCGCCATAGGCAAGGCGAAACCCGGTGACGATCTCATCGAAGATCAGCAACACATCGTGTTTGTCGCACAAATCTCTCAGCCCTTGCAGGAATCCGGGCAGGGGCGGAATGATCCGCTGCAACGGCTCGACCATGATCGCCGCCACATCGTCATGTTCATCCAACAGGGCCGCAACGGCCTCAAGGTCGTTAAACGGCGCGATCAGCATCTGCTCGGCAACGCTGTCTGGGATCCCGGCACTGTCGGGCACCGCCTGAGGGAAATTGACCCGACGGTTGGGGGCCAAACTCATCTGCGCTTCGGCACTCATACCGTGGTATCCGCCCTCGAACTTGAGGATCTTGTCGCGCCCGGTAAAGGCGCGCGCCAGTCGGATGGCATACATGTCAGCTTCGCCACCTGATGCAACAAAACGCACTTGTTCGCAGCAGGGAACGGCTTGGACAATCGCTTCGGCCAGTTCGATCCCCTTGCTGTTATTGGCAAAGAAAGTCATGCCGTGCGGAAGCTGTTCCAGCACCGCCTCCATCACCTCAGGGTGGCCATGCCCGAGCAGCATAGGGCCCGAGCCGATCAAATAGTCGACATATTCGTTGCCGTCTTCGTCCCAGACACGACTGCCTTCGCCCCTGGCGATGACAATGCCCGGGTCGAAATTGCCGAACCCGCCAGCGGGCAATACAGCCCTTGCGCGGTCGATCCATTCGGATTGAGTGTTGATCTTCAACATGTCACGTGGTCTCCGTCATCTCAGAACGTCGGTGCGAGTCCTATTTGTACACGGCTTCAGGATCTCCCAGCGTGTTTTCATCAGGGTGCACACCCAGCCCCGGAGTTTCAGGCAAGTGCAGGTGGCCGTCAATATTGCGCGGCCCACGCCCGCCCGCTATGTCGACGGTGATCATGTCCTGACAGGCCCATACCGCATGGCAATTGTCATCCGGGATCGTGGCCGCCAAATGCAGTGCCTCGGTATCGGCCAGAACCGTGCCACCGGTTGCCATTACGAACATATCGATACCATGGGCCAACGCGATGTCCCGCATCCGCGCTGCCTTGGTCAAACCACCGACGCGGTTCAGTTTGATCCCGAATATCTCGGCAATACCCTCGCGGGCAATCCGGGCGGCATCCTGCAAAGTCACCAGAGTTTCATCTACGGACACCGGTGAAGCATGCAACCCCGAGATCGCCGCAATATCGTCCAACGTCTCGCCCGGCTGTTCGAACATAACGTTCAGGTCTTCGCACGCGCTCATCACCCGCAGGGCCTGTTGCCGCGTCCAACCGCGATTTACATCATAGAGGACAATCTCACCCGGCCGCCGAATGCTTTCCACATCGCGGACACGCGCGATGTCACGTTCGACGTTCCCGCCGATCTTTACCGAATGCGCGATGTAGCCGCGGCTGCGGTAACGCTCCATTACCTCTCGGGTCTCTTCGACAGTTTTTGCACCCACCGACGAAGCAATCGGGCGCGGCGTGCGCGATCCGCCCCCCATCAGATCAGCAATGGGCAGGCCCGCTGCCTGACCGGCAATGTCCCAACAGGCCATGTCGATCGGGCTTTTGGCGTAAAGATGCCCGGGCAAGGCCAGATCCATCGCGCGCTCCACATCCAAAACCTTGCGCGGATCAAGGCCCAGAATGAACGGGGCCACCGTCTGGATACCGGCGCGAATGCCTGGTCCGTGGGCAGGAACATAGGTGTGCCCCCATGGGGTACCCTCACCCCAGCCAACCAGTCCGGCGTCGGTTTCGATTTTCACAATCGTCGCATCAAGCGTTTCGAATTTCAGCCGCCCGCCAGACAGCCAATAGGGATGCTCTAACGGCAGGTCCACGTGATAAACGGTTATGGACTTGATCTTCATAGTGTGTACTCCGCCACCGGCGCACCGAGGCTTTCAAAGTCAGGTGTCACGCCCAAACCCGGCGTGTCGGTTGCATAAAGCCTGCCGTCCTTTGCCGTCGGACCACCGATGCCGGTTGATCGGGTGTTGTAGTTCATCAGATCCGTTGTGTTTTGCAGGTATTCAGGCGGAGTCGAGGCCGCAAAATGTGCCACCACTGACGTCGTGATCTCGCCCCCCCATGTGTCTTCGCTGACCACCGGGATTCGGTTATCGACCAGATAGTCCCGCACACGCCGCGCTTTGCTGATGCCACCCAGGTTCGAGATCTTCAGACAGCAGATCTCGGCCCCGCGATCCGCAACAATCCGCTGCGCCATGTGGATGCCTGTTACACACTCATCCAGTTTCATCGGTTGCTCGGCCACGCGGCGCACCTGTTGGCATTCCTCATAGGTGCGGCAGGGTTGTTCAAGGATGAAATCCAGATCTCGTGTCGCACGCGCCACTCGGATTGCATTGTCGACGCGCCATCCCTGATTGGCATCGGCCATCGCCTTCTCACCCGATTGCAACAGAGGCACCGTGGTGCGGATGCGGTCAATATCGGTGGCCCAGTCGCCTCCGACCTTGACCTGAAACTGGCGGTAGCCCTGATCGCGATAGGCATCCATTTCTGCCACAGTCTCATCCACCGCTTTCTGCGGCGCGACCCGATACATCGGCGCACCGTCCGTCAGCTTGCCGCCCAACAGCATCCAGACCGGTTGATCACACGCCTTGCCCAGAATATCCCAGCACGCCGCATCGAACGGTGCTTTGGCATAGCCGTGGCCTTGCACAAGATGATCCATCAACTGTTCGATCCGCGCCACCTGTCGGGGATCCTCACCCAGCAGCTTCGGCGCAATAAGCCGCGCCAGTGCCGGTACGCCTTCGGAATGGGCGATCATGTAGTTTTCCCCGCAGGGAGAGAATTCGCCACACCCTCGCAGTCCGGCGTCAGTATCGATGACCACAACCGATGCAATGGCCGTTTCGATAGCGTTCCCTGCCCCCCAGACATAGGCACCGCCGACGTAAGGCAACCCGGTCTGAAAAACCCGAATTCGAGTGATTTTCATTTTGCATCCATCCTTGGTAAATCGCCCATCCCGTCGCCACGCCACAGCACAAAGGTCAGGATCGGTTGATCGGTTGTGATCATGGCATGGCTTTGCCAACTGGAATGCAGCCGTGTCTGGTTGGGGCCAACAAAAGTCTCGTCCCCTTCGACCTTGAACAGGGCACCACCCGCCAGCGTCAAATAGATCTCTTCTGCCTGATGGCTGTGCCAGTCATAGTTCAGGCCAGCCCCCCAATACCCGATGTAGCCGCGCAATTGCGCCGAGTGGAAATGGCCGGTCGGACCAAACAGCTCATAATAGCCGTAACGGTTGAGAAAATCCGCCCCAACCTCTTCCTCGGTGTAGGTCTGTTTCCAATGGGCCAGATGGGTGGTTGCTTTGACGGCGTCGATGAGCGGTTGAGTCAGTTCGCTCCCCCGCAAAGCGAAACCCTGCACCAGATCTGCCGCTGGGATGTGAACTGGTTCTGTCGCAGCGGCCGACAGATCAGATGGCCAAGCGCCAAAGGCCGACAGCTCAGGATGTGCCTGATGCAGCTGCCGCGCCGCCGCTAAAACGTCTTCAAGCGTCATGGTATCACCACGATGTTGCCGGTGTGCTGTTTGGCAATGAACGCGGCTTGCGCCTCACGCAATTCCTCCAAAGGGTATGTGGCGGCCAAGGCGGGCTTGATTTCCCCTGCTTCAATGTAGCCGACAAGGTTTCGCATCACCTGCGGATCAATCACGGTCGAGCCCGTAAAAGTCAGATCGCGCAGATAGAAGGTGCGCAGATCAAACTCGACCATCGGTCCGGCGATTGCGCCTGAACAGGTATAGCGACCGCCACGCTCCAGAATGTCGATCAGGTTTGGCCAATACGACCCGCCAACCACATCCGCGACCACTGTGATCTTTTCGTCGCCTATGGCATCGCGCAGGCTCTTTGGTGCGCGCGGTAGAATGACATCCGGACCCAGCTCGGCAACATCTGCGTGTTTGGCCTCGGAGGCCATCGCGATGACACGCGCGCCACGTCGTTTCGCCAGCTGGACAAGGGCACCGCCAAC
>NZ_JBXWSB010000103.1:0-16308 GCF_059613205.1 Ruegeria sp. BHSB064 | reverse complement strand
ACATCGAGTGCCGCAGAACCGATTGCCCGGAGAGCAAATCAAACAACTCTCCGGTCATGAATGTCCGGAAACTGACAACTTCACCCGCGCTGACCTGGACCCATTTTGTATGGGTTCCAGGCAAGCAGATCACACCATCCCAGTTCTGACGAGTGGCGAGAAATCCTGCGATCTGCGTTTCTTCACCGCGCATCACATCCGGTGGAGATACCTGTTTCAAACCGGGCACGACAAATGCGCGGATACGTGGATCGGTGTCCGGGACTTGCACCGGCGCTCCGGGCAGGGGTTGGGTTGGAACAGCGCCATATGGTGCTTCGACCCAGCCTTGCCGTGCACCGACCATGCCGCAGGCGATCACATCGATGCGGGTATCTGTAAGCCACGTTTCAATGAGCTCCAGCAAAGCCGTTTGAAATCCACCTTTGCCAACATTAGCCATGCCGGCACCGGACTGTGACTGATCCACAACCGTATTCCCCTGCATGGCCCATGCCCGCAGATGAGACGTGCCCCAATCAACAGCGATCCAATCTGCTTTCATTCTGTCACCCCGTTACCACAACGCCGCCGTCAACGACCATGCACTGCCCGGTCATCGCGCGGCTGGCCTTAGACGCCAGAAACAAGGTGGGTGCAATCATATCGTCGGGTGTCAGATGCTCTTTCAGGCATTGCCGATCCAGATGTGCAGCCAAATCCTCGGGGGTGGCCCACATGTCCAGTTGTTTCTGCGTCAGAACCCAGCCGGGGGCCAGCGCATTGACCCGGATAGACTGCGGCCCAAGCTCACGCGCCAAAGAGCGTGTCATGCCGGTAATCCCGGCATTTGATGTCGTGTAGATCGGATAACCAGCGTTGCCCATCATGTAGCTGATCGAGCTGAAATTGATGATCGCCCCGCCTTCTTTCATCTGCCGGGCTGCTTCCTGACAGGCGAAGTAATAGGCTTTCAGGTTGACCTCAATCATCCAGTCCCAGAACTCTGGCGTCGTTTCGTCCAAGGCGTGACGCTGATCATTGGCCGCGTTGTTGACCAATACATTCAAGGGACCGTGCGCCTCAGATGCCCTTTGCATAGTGGCATGCAACAGTTCGGTGTCAGTCATGTCACCCTGCATGAACAGGGGGGCGCGGCCATGTTTGTCGCGCATCTCTTCGACAAACGCATTGGCATCCGAGCGACCGATGAAGGCCACGTTAGCTCCCTGAGCCATAAAACCGTCGGTCAGCGCCGCGCCCACGCCGGAGCCACCGCCTGTGATGTAAACGGACGCCCCGTTCAGGTCATGAAATGTTGCTGGTTGTGGCATCAGTGGCTCTCTCTGGTCACAAGGCGTGTGTCTTTGCCTACAAGGAAATCAAGGTCGGCCCCCTGATCGGCTTGCAGAACGTGGTCGATATAAAGTTTCGCATAACCGCGGGTATAGTGAGGTTCGTCCGGTTGCCACGCGGTGCGGCGCGCGTCCAGTTCCGCTTCATCAACCAGCAAATCCATCTCACCCTTGCTGGCCGAGATACGAATGCGGTCACCGGTATTCACCAGTGCCAGTGTACCGCCGGCCTGCGCTTCGGGGCTGACATGCAGAATGACGGTGCCATAAGCGGTACCGGACATGCGCGCGTCTGAGATGCGGATCATGTCACGCACGCCCTCTTTCACCAGCTTGGCCGGGATCGGCATGTTGCCAACTTCGGGCATGCCGGGATACCCCTTGGGGCCGCAGCCCTTCAGAACCAGAATGGTTTCCGGTGTGACCGGCAAGTCATCCCGGTCGATGTTGGCTTTCAGGTCCTCAATGTTTTCAAACACGTAAGCCTCGGCTTCCGTTTCCAAAAGCTCATCTGTCGCTGCCGAAGGTTTTACGATCGCTCCGTTCGGCGCGAGGTTGCCACGCAAGACGCGCAGACCGGCGGCAGGTTTCACCGGATTATTGAATGGGCGGATGACGTCTGAATTGAAACATTCAGCCCCTTCGTAATGAGCTGAAATGTCTTTGTTAAGCACTGTTTTGGCTGGGCGCAAGAAGGGTTTGAGTTCGTTCAAAACGACTGGAACACCTCCCGCGTAGCAGAAATCTTCCATCAGGTATTTGCCCGAGGGCATGCAGTTCACCAGCAGGGGAATTTCCGAACCGATCTCAAAGTCCTTGAGCGTCAGATCAACGCCTACACGGCCTGCAAGAGCCAACAGATGAACGACGGCGTTGGTAGACCCACCCACTGCGGCATTGGCCAGAATGGCGTTTTCAAAAGCTTCCTTGGTCAGAATGTCCGATGGTTTAAGGTCTTCGTCCACCATCTCGACAATCCGCTTGCCGGTCAGATGAGCCAACGCCATGCGGCGTGCATCCACGGCGGGCAGGGCTGCGTTGGTGGGCAGGGACATGCCCATCGCCTCGACCAGAGAAGCCATTGTGGAGGCTGTTCCCATTGTCATGCAAACGCCTGCGCTGCGGGACATCCCGGATTCGGCGTTCATGAAATCCTGCAGTGTCATCTCACCAGCGCGGACGGCCTCGGAGAATTTCCAAACATCCGTGCCCGAGCCGATGTCCTGCCCGCGATACTTGCCGTTCAACATCGGGCCGGAGCTCACCACGATTGACGGCAGATCGACCGAGGCCGCGCCCATCAGCTGCCCCGGTGTTGTCTTGTCACAACCACCCAGAAGGACAACGCCATCTATGCCGTATGCGCGGATGCTTTCTTCAACGTCCATCGCCAGCAGGTTGCGGAATAGCATGGCTGTCGGCTTCATCTGCGTCTCACCCAGCGACATGACGGGGAATTCGACTGGGAAACCTCCGGCCTCCCAAACACCGCGTTTGACGCCTTCGGCCAGATCGCGCAGGCCCGAATTGCAGGGCGTCAGTTCCGACCATGTGTTGCAGATGCCAATAATAGGGCGCCCGTCAAAAGCGTGATCGGGAAAGCCCTGGTTTTTCATCCACGAACGATGGATGAACCCGTCCTTGTCGAGCTTTCCGTACCAATGCTGTGAGCGGCGTTTTGTCATTTTTGCGGTACTTTTCTTGGCTGCAGTTGGAGTTGAGTATTTTGAAAAAGATGAAGATCAGGCGGCCCGTGCGGGGCGGCACCAATCGGGCAGCCAGTCGGCATGGGCTGTTAGCAGGTCACTCACCAGGTTGCGAATTTGACGAAGGTCCAGTTCAGCAGCGGTATGCGGATCCATCATCGCGGCGTGATAGATGTATTCGGGGTTCTGTTCGACCAACGCGCGGACCGTGAGTTCCTGCACATTAATCTGGCTGCGCATCAACGCGATCAGTTGGGGAGGGATGTCCGTAACGACCGAAGGCTGTACGCCATTGCTGTCGACAAGGCAGGGTGTTTCAACCGCTGCACCCAGTGGAAGTTGGGGGATTTGGCCGGCATTGGGCAAGTTGCCATAGGCTGTATAGGACGTATCCGTGACGATGGCGTTCATCAGGTCGGCGGCAAATTCATGGCTGCGGATGACTTCAATGTCGCGACCATCGGTCAACGTCTTGGCCTGTTCCTTCCAGTTGGCAACCTGTTCGACACAGCGGGTTGGGTACTCATCCAATGGAATCGAGAATTGCTCGATCAGATCCTGACGCCCGTCCTTGATGAACCACGGGACATATTCAGCCAGGTGTTCCGAGCTTTCAGTGCAGAAATAGCCAAGATGATCCATGACCTCATACCGCACTTTGTTGGGGCAGCGCGGCATCAGCAGCGGAGCCTTGGGAATTTGGCCACTGGCATAGCCTTGCCGCAGCGCTGGGTAGAGGTCGCGTCCTTGATGTTCGAGTTTCAGGAAAAAGGCGACGTGATTTACACCAGCAACCTTGTAGCGGAACTCGTCTTTGGGCAGGTCAAGATCATGGGCCAGTTCTTCGACCGTATTCTGAACCGAATGGCATAAGCCAACCTGTTTCAGCGCCGGGAATTGCTCGGCCAGCGCCCAGGTGTTGATCGCCATCGGGTTCACATATTGCAACAGCGTCGCCTGAGGGCACAGCTGCATCATGTCGCGTGCTACATCCCATAAAACCGGCACCGTACGCAGCCCCCGCATAATGCCGCCGACGCCTAGCGTGTCGGCGATGGTCTGGCGCAGGCCATATTGCTTGGGGATCTCGAAATCCGTGACCGTGCAGGGCTCATACCCTCCGACCTGAAAAGCAGTGATGACGAAATCTGCGCCGTCCAATGCGGCACGGCGGTCGGTATGGGTGGTAACAGTCGCATCCGTACCGACCGAGCGGATCATGGCGCGTGCCACAGCTTCGCTTTCGGCAAGCCGCTCGGAGTCAATATCCATCAGCGCAAAGTGGCTGTTGGCCAATGCAGGGGTCAGGAGGGCGTCGCCCACGATATTCTGCATGAAGATCGTGGAACCTGCCCCGATAAAGGTGATCTTTGTCATCTTACAAACTCTTGGTTTGACGTTATTTTACTGCACCCAGGGTCAAACCCGCGATGAAGTGTTTTTGCATCAGGAAGAACATTGCAACAGGCGGCAGCGCTGCGACGATCGAACCCGCACTCATCAATTGGTAAGCGGCCCTGAACTGAGCATTAAAGCTGGTGATTCCGGCGGTGACCGGCTGGCTTTCAGCGCCTTGAGTCAGCACGACGGCCCAGAAATAGTCGTTCCAGATAAAGGTAAAGATCAGCACGCTGAGCGCGGCAATAGCGGGCTTCATCAAAGGCAGCACGACATACCAGAAGATGCGCCACTCGCTGATGCCTTCAACCCGCGCAGCTTCGATTAGTTCAAACGGCAGGGCGCGGATAAAATTGCGCATGAACAGGGTGCAAAACCCGGTCTGGAACGCGATGTGGAACAGGACAAGGCCTGTTTTGGTGTTGTAGAGACCGAGTTCAAGCGTGAGATCACGGACAGGCACCATCAGGATCTGGAACGGAACAAAGTTGCCCGCGACAAACATGAAAAAGATCCAGAGGTTTGATTTGAACTTGTAGATCCCAAGGGCAAAGCCGGTCATGCAGCTTAGCGCGACAGCTCCGATCACCGTCGGGACGGTGATCATGAACGAATTCAACAAATAGCGCGGCATGTCCGAGTTGAAGAACACCTGCCCATAGTTGAACGCACCTTCAAAGCTTGATGGCAATCCCCAGTAGTTTGCATTGGTAAAATCTGCAGCTGGTTTGACCGAGAACAGCGCAACCGCCAGCAATGGACCAAGCCATAGCAACAGGGCCAGCGGCAGCATAGCCTGATAGGTGATCTGCGCCGCGCGAGGTTGTTTTTCGATGGGTTTGGGAAACATCTCAGTGCCCCTTTTCTTCACGGTACATCGACCAAAGGAAGTAGGCGATGAAGCAGAGCATGATGAGGAAGAGGATCACTGCGATAGCGGCTCCGTATCCCATACGGAAACCGTATTCGGATAGGGCAACCTCAAACATATAGTAAGCCAGCACGCGGGAGGACCCGAACGGACCCCCTTGGGTCATGATCGAGATCAGGTCGAAGCTTCGCAGCGCGCCGATGATTGTAACAACAAAAGCGATGAAGGTGGCGGGGCGCAGTTGTGGCAGGATGATATGCCACAGCATTCTCCAGCCTTTTGCACCGTCCAGGCGCCCAGCCTCGATCTGTTCCGGATCCACTGCGTTCAAGCCAGTGAGGTACAGGATCATGCAATATGCGGTTTGCGGCCAAAGACCGGCGAAGATAATGCCATAGGTGACGAATCGTTCGTCGCCCAGCACATTCAGCGGGCCAAGGCCGAAGAGACTAAGGAATTCGTTCAGCAGGCCGAAGGTTGGGTCATAGAACCACGTGAACACAAGCCCCACGACCACCTGAGAGATCACGAACGGGAAGAAAAACAAGGATTTATAGAGGCGAATGCCCCAAACCGTTTGGTTCAGGAATAACGCGATGAACAGGCCCGCAGGAATCGCCAGAAGGTAAAGGATCAGCCAGATCAGGTTGTTTTTAAGCGAGATGTAGAAAGCATCCCGGTCAACCCATTCCCAATACAGGTCTTCGTAATTGCGGAAGCCGACGTATTCGGCAGCGCCCAAACCGTCCCATTCATACAGAGACAGGTTGAAGGATTGGAATACCGGAATGATCACATAGACCATGAAGAACAGCAGACCCGGTGCCAGAAACAGCCAGGGCGCGATGCGCTGTTGGTTTCTGTGAAACCAGCTTTCTTGTTCTGGGATGTCGGCGGCAACGGTCATGGGGTATCTCAGGTTTGTTGGGGTGAAGGCGGGCTGAAGCCCGCCCTACATTTTTTGATCGAGGTAGGCCGGGCTTCAGCCCGGCCCATACAAGATCAGTTGTCGTAAATGCGCTGACGCGCACGCTCCAGTTTCGCCAGGATGCGATCAGCATTGTCCGGTTTGACCATAAATTCCTGGAAGCCTTCCATCGACACTTTGGCCATTTCGGCCGGCGCATCGCGGTCCCAGAATTGTGCGACACCGCCCGGGCTGTTGGATGACAGCATTTGGAAGCCCTGCTGCAGGAACTTGTCGTCATCCACCGAAGACTGCGCGTTCACCGGCAGCTGACCAAGGTTTGCGCCATTGTTGATCTCGGTCTGCTCGTCTGCTGAAACCACAAAGCGCAGGAACTCTCGTGCGGCTTCTTTGTTGGACGCATTTGCCGGGATGTGGAACGTGTCTGTCGGCGCGTCTTCGGCCAATTCGACGTCAGGATTGATCGAAACGAACTGGTAGAAGTCCAGCTGATCATCTGTCAGCCCTGCATCCCGCAACGGCGCGACGGCGAAGTTGCCCATCAGGTAAGCGGCTGCATCACCGTTGACCATGAAGGGCAAGGCCTCTTGCCAGCTATAGGTCTGGTGGTTGTCGATGAACGCACCCATGTCGATCAGCTGTTTCCAGTTGGCGAAGGTTTGCTTGACCCGATCGTCTTCCCAGCTGATTTCGCCATTGGCGAGCTGGTTGTGGAAGTCAAACCCGTTGGTACGCATGTTCAGGTAGTCAAACCAGCCACCGGCGGTCCACAGGAACTTGGTGCCGATGGTATAGCAGGCGCGACCTGAATCGACGATCTTCTGGCAGTTGGCGAGTTCTTCTTCCCAGGTGGTAGGTTCGCTCAGGCCCAGCTCATCAAAGATGTCTTTGCGATAGTAAACGCCCCACTGGTAGTAGGTATAGGGAACGCCCCACTGCTTGCCATCGATCGTCATCGCGCCTTTGGTCGAGGCCAAATTGTCGGCAATTTCCGGTTCGGCCCAAAGGTCCGACACATCTTCAAACAGACCCGCCTCAACATACGGCTTCATGCGGTTGGCTGCGTACCATGTGGCGACGTCCGGAGTATCGGCCGTCAGGAAGTTGCGGATCTGAGTCTTGTAAGCTTCGCGGTCGATCACGGTGGTCTCGATTTCCAACCCAGGATGCTGTGCCGCGAACCTATCGATCATCGCTTCCATCGTTGCGCGCGGCGCTGGATTCGATGTGTCCAGGAAAATGCGCAGCTCTCCGGTCAGTTCCGCAGCTGCTGGCGCCGCCATCGCGACGCCAAGCGCCAGCGCAGCCGTTGTGCGCTTGAAAGTGGAATACATGGTCTCCTCCCTGTTGTTCCCATGTGAGGTTCCAAATATTGAAACCGAGTTTTATATATTGAAAACTACACATCGACTCGGTTAGTCTTGTCAAGACCCATCGAGAGGAAGCGATGGGAAACGGAGGAGAATGCACACCCGTGTCAGGTGATGGAACCATAGGCAAAGCATGCGATGTGCTGGATCACGTCGCGGCGTTTCAGCGACCCGTGCGGTTTTCGGAACTGCTGGACAGCAGCGTCTTTCCCAAGGCAACGCTCTACCGGTTCCTGCAATCCCTGACGAACCAGGGAATGTTGTCTTACGACCCGGACAGGCAGACCTATGCGCCCGGGATGCGGTTGGTTCGTCTGGCCCACGCCGCATGGACCCAAAGCTCATTGGCCCCGATCGCGCGCCCGTTTCTTGATGCGCTGAGCCGGGAAACCGGAGAGACCGTACATCTGGCACAGCTTGATTCGGGGCAGGTCCTGTATGTCGACAAACGCAATGCGGCGCAGCCGATTGAGATGTATTCGCAAGCTGGCAAGGTTGGCCCAGCTTACTGCACTGGGGTAGGCAAGGCGATGATGGCGTTTTTGGAGGAAGAGGCGCTGAACCGGGCGATTTCTCAGCAAAGCTATCATCGTTTCACCGAAAAAACCCTGACTTCGGAACAGGCGCTGCGCGAAAATCTCGATCAGATAAGAACCCGGGGATTTGCGATAGACGACGAAGAACACGAACCCGGCATTATTTGTATCGCTTGCCCGGTACTGTCGTCGAACAGTCGAATGCTGGGCGCGATTTCCGTGACAGGCTCGACGGAACGGATGAATTTCAAACAACTCGAGGCCTGGGTGCCACGTGTACGCCGCGTGGCCGAACAGATCGGGGCCGAGGCGCAGGCTTGGCGCTTTCCCGAAACAGGTCAAAACCTTAGCAATGACAGGATGCAAGTGACATGACAGGAGTAACTCTGAACCAGGCGATCAAGCGGTATGGTCAGACGCAGGTCATTCACGGGATCGACCTGCAGATCGACGATGGCGAGTTCTGCGTGTTTGTTGGCCCCTCGGGATGTGGCAAATCCACCTTGCTGCGCATGATTGCCGGACTTGAAGAAACGTCAGAAGGCGAGATTCATATCGGTGCGCGGGACGTCACACACATGGACCCTGCAAAACGCGGAGTTGCGATGGTGTTTCAAACCTATGCGCTTTATCCGCACATGACCGTGGCCGAAAACATGGGGTTCGGCCTGCGTATGAACGGTGTCGCAAAACCCGAGATCGATCAGAAGGTTCAGGAAGCATCGAACATTCTGAAGCTGGATCAATACCTCAAGCGCAAGCCCAAAGCCCTGTCGGGAGGGCAGCGGCAGAGGGTCGCAATCGGTCGGGCCATTGTTCGCGGGCCTGAGGTTTTTCTGTTTGATGAACCCTTGTCGAATCTCGACGCTGAATTGCGCGTGGAAATGCGGGTCGAGATCGCGCGGCTGCATCAGGAAATCGGCGCGACCATGATTTATGTGACCCATGATCAGGTCGAAGCCATGACTATGGCCGACAAAATCGTTGTGCTGCGCGATGGTCGTATCGAGCAGGTTGGTGCCCCGATGGATCTGTATCGCGATCCCGACAACCGCTTTGTTGCGGGTTTCATTGGGTCGCCCGCAATGAACTTCCTGGAATGTGAGTATGCCGATGGGCACGTCACCCATCCTTCCTTGGCTCAGCCTTTGCCGGTCACTGCAACAATTCCCGCCGGACAGAGCAAGGTGACTTTGGGGATGCGTCCGGAACATATCCAAATCGACCGCTCGGCGGCTACCTGCACCGTGGATCTGACCGAGGCATTAGGGGGCGTTTCCTATTCCTATCTGCTGACACCAAACGGCGACAAACTGATTGTTGAAGAGCGGGACGATCAACGCAGCAAAACAGGCGACCGGATCGGCATTTCGATCCTGCCCGAACGTGCCATGGTGTTCGATCCCGAGACAGGGCAGAGGTTTCGGTAGCAAGCAATTCAGGGGCGCCGAACTCTGCCAGGAAACAAATAAGTCGTTAACAAGCTCGCGTTTTGTGATCTATAACAGGTCCGCTTATGGCGGATGCGCGAAAGGTATGAACTATTGCATTAGGCAGCATCCAAATCCGACCCGTGGCAAAACGCGCGCCTGTAGGTGATTGATTCCAAGCCAAACCTGATTTAAGGGAAGCCCTGTCAAAACAGAGTCACCCAGGGGCGGTATCGTGATCGCGCCCCTCCCGCGCCGCGTTATTGTGGCCCTTAACTCTTAGATCGCACGCCCCGAAAGGCTTAAAAAAGGTAAAAGAATATGGCAGATAAATCGAACTTCGACATATTGTATACCATTGTAGACGAAGCGCCCGAACTGGCCAGCGCCTCGTTCCTGCCCATTATCCGCAAGTTCGCATCTGCTGCGGGCGTCAGCGTTGGCACCAAGGACATTTCACTGGCCGGGCGCATTCTGGCAACTTTCCCCGAGAAGCTGACAGATGCGCAGCGCATCACCGATGATCTGGCCGCACTGGGTGAGCTGGTAAAAACACCCGACGCCAATGTTATCAAACTACCGAATATCTCGGCCTCGGTCCCGCAGCTGGTCGCGGCCATCGAAGAGCTTCAGTCGCAAGGTTATGACATTCCGTCCTATCCTGAAGAGCCCGCGACAGACGAAGAAAAAGCAATCCGCGCGCGGTATGACGCGATCAAAGGATCGGCGGTAAACCCGGTTCTGCGCGAGGGCAACAGCGACCGCCGCGCCGCCCGCGCCGTGAAGAATTATGCCCAGAAAAACCCGCACTCGATGGGTGAGTGGGCCTCGGACAGCAAAACCAAAGTGTCGTCCATGCCTGGCAACGACTTTTACGCCAACGAAAAGTCCGCAACCATTAGCTCTGCTCAGGCTGGCAACGCAAAGATCGAATTCGTCGGTAAAGATGGCAGCGTAACAGTCCTGAAAGACGCGTGGCCGCTGGAAGAAGGCACCGTAGCCGATGCGACCTTCATGTCGGTCAAAGCTTTGTCTTCTTTCCTGGCCGATGCCATCGAAGACACTAAAAAAGACGGCACCATGTTCTCGCTGCATATGAAAGCGACCATGATGAAGGTCAGCGATCCGATCATCTTTGGCTATGCCGTCAAAGCTTGGCTGGCACCTGTGTTTGAAAAGTTTGGTGCTGAACTGGACGCGCTGGGTGTGAACCCGAACTCTGGTCTGGGCGACTTGTTGGACCGAGTGAAAGACAACGCTGACATCATGGCGGCCATCGATGCGATCAAAGGTGATCGCCCTTCGATGTACATGGTCGACTCGGATCGTGGTATCACCAACCTTCACGTTCCGTCAGACGTGATCATCGATGCCTCGATGCCCGCCGTAATCCGTGCAGGTGGCAAGGGATGGGACGGAACGGGCGCAAAGGGTGACACCAACTGTGTAATCCCGGACCGTTGCTATGCACCAGTCTACGACGAAGCCATCGAGTTCTTCAAAGCCAACGGCGCGTTGAACCCAGCCACCGCAGGTGCGGTCGCCAATGTGGGTCTGATGGCTCAGAAAGCCGAAGAATACGGCTCGCACCCGACCACCTTCCAAGCCCCTGCCGATGGTACAATCCGCATCGTCCTGGCCAATGGTGAAACGTTGCACAGCCACGAGGTCGAGGCGGGCGACATCTGGCGCGCCTGTACGGTCAAGAAAGCACCGATCGAGAACTGGATTCAACTGGCGATGGATCGTCAGCGCCTGACCGGATCCGAGGCGATTTTCTGGCTGGACGCAAACCGCGCCCATGATGCGGAACTGATCAAATACGTCAAACCGGCACTTGAGGCCGCAGGCGTTGCCGACAAGTTCCAGATCATGGCACCGCGCGAAGCCACCCGCCAATCGCTGGAAACCATCACGGCTGGCAACGACTCGATTGCCATCACCGGCAACGTGCTGCGGGATTATCTGACCGATCTGTTCCCGATCCTCGAACTGGGCACTTCGGCCAAAATGCTGTCAATCGTCAAACTGATGAATGGCGGCGGTCTGTTTGAAACCGGGGCAGGGGGGTCCGCCCCGAAACACGTGCAGCAGTTGGTTGAGGAAAACCACCTGCGCTGGGACTCGATGGGTGAGTTCTGTGCACTTGGTGAATCGCTTAACTTCCTGGCAGACAGCAAAGGCAACGCCAAGGCCGGTGTTCTGGGCGCTGCAGCCGAAGCTGCAACGCAGGGCATTCTGGACAACAACCGTTCGCCAAGCCGTAAAGTGGGTCAGCCGGACAACCGCGACAGCCACTATTGGTTCGCACGCTACTGGGCCGAAGCTTTGGCAGCACAATCCGATGATGCCGACTTGGCAGCTGAGTTCGCGCCCCTGGCAAACGAACTGGCCGAGAAGGAAGAGCAAATTCTGTCTGAATTGGCTGCCGCTCAGGGTGCTGCTGCGGATCTGGGAGGGTACTATCACACAGACCCAGCCAAGACGGCTGCTGTGATGCGCCCCAGTTCAACACTGAACGCGATTATCGGCTAACCTTTAAGTTCAGAGCAGGTGCTCAGGCATTTGCTATGCACGCGATTAGGGGCCAGCACATAGTGCGGCCCCTTTTTGGCTCTGTCAGCCAAAAGTAGTTGTGTCATGAATGACGCGGGGCGTTTGCTTGGCCTCTGGCGCCGGGTCGGAAATCGCGCAAGTCCCGGAATAACAAGCGTATGATTTTTTTATTTTTTTCAACAAGATGAACAAAAATATCGCTGACCTACGGGATTCCCCCAATAGCGGCGACCGCAGCACTGCGTTAAACATCTGGTAACAGAGAATTTCACTGGTGAGGCCCTAGGGCTATATCACTCACTCAGAAAATGACCAGCATTTGGGGTGCTGGTCATTTTGCTTTTTGAAGCCCAAGATCGGGAAAAGTCCATAACAACCGACGCGGATATACAGAGCACGCAAACGCTGTTGGGTACAGTAAACGATTTTTAGGAAACACCTTGCCCGTCAGGCGAAGCTACGTGACTTGGCCTTTGCAAGAGAAGTTTGCATCCGGTTTACCCCCGAGGCCGCGACACCTTCATATTGAAGGTAGGACATGCGGCGCGCCTCGCGCCGTGCGAGGGCAAGAGATTGCAGGATAAGTGCGCAGACAATCGACAGCATCGATGCAACAAACCCCGATACGGCAACGACCAGTGATGGAATCCGGTCAACCAGCCCTGTATCCAGAAACTCGCGGAAAACCGAAATAAAGACGAACAGCGAAGGTAGGAAAGCCAACACGGCCAAGGACAGGAAGAACGAAATGGGTTTTTCGTCTTTGATCAGCAAGCCAATCATCTTGAGAATGCGCCAACCATCGGAGAAAGTGGCCAGTTTGGAGTTCGAGTCTGGCAATCGGGAAAAATAACGGGTTTCAACTTCGCCAATCGGCATACGCATCTGCATCGCGTGTACAGTGAGTTCGGTTTCGATCTCGAACCCGTTTGATACTGCCGGAAAACTTTTGACAAAGCGTCTGCTGAAAACCCGATAGCCGGAGAGCAGGTCGTTGATTTTGCTTTTGAAGAAGAATTTCACGAGCCCGCTGAACAGGGCATTCCCGAATTTGTGCCCTCGGCGGTAAGCATCCGTTTCGTCATTCACGCGCGCGCCATTAACCATGTCCAGGTTTTGCGACACCAGCAGGTTGATCAGGTCAGGAGCGGCCGAACTGTCATATGTCGCATCCCCGTCCGCCATGACATAAACATCGGCATCCACATCGGCAAACATTCTGCGCACGACGTTTCCTTTGCCCTGATAAGGCTCAGAAAAGACCAGCGCCCCGGCCTCTTCCGCGATCTTGACTGAGTCGTCTGTAGAATTGTTGTCAAACACGTAAATGACTGCGTCAGGCAGGGCGGCACGAAACTGTTTTACGGTTTCGCCAATGGCAACTGCTTCATTGTAGCAAGGTAAGATCACGGCAATATCCAGATCCGGCCTGTTCACCGGCGTTACCGATCTTTTTCTGAGATCCAAGGCACCTTGTATCATGCGTCACTCATGCTTTTGCAGTCCCGACAAGGGAATGAGGATTGCGCTTCAGGCTAAGAATGCTGTGCCTATGAGGCGGTTATGCAGCAGATAAACGGCCAAAATTTGTCTTCCTAAGAAATCGGACACTCTTTGAAAGAAAAAAGGGCCGGTTCAACGACCGGCCCATAGTTTCAGCTGAACCGAGGGATCAGTTCGAAGCTGCCATCAGTTTTTCATTGTGCTCGCGCAGCGTGTCCGAGATGATCGCGTACCATTCACCGGATTCACGCATTTCGTTCATACCTTTGTTCAGCATCGCCAGGTATTGCTTGCCAAACGGGTTGCTGCGGTGGCTGATGAAGCGCAGCGAAGACAGGGTGGTTACGAAGGGGTTTTCTACCAGGTCATTCTGGTTCAGACCCATTTCAACCATAGTGTCCGAGAACAGCTGTACTTCGAACGAAGCCAGATCCGCGGAACCGGTCATTACTGCATCAAGGCACTCGCGCGCTGTGATCGGGCGCATCAGGGTGATGGTGTCACCGTCGATCAAACCTTGCGCTTCCATATCGTGAATGAACCAAGCGTCCATCCGGCAAATGGTGGCCCCTTTCAGGTCTTCAAACGATGTAGCACCAGCAAACTCGCTTTCTGGCAGGGTGTAGAACCCAACCACGATGTCATAAACCGGTACGGACGCGTCAAACTGTGTGCAACGAATTTCAGTGTCTTTCGACCACTCGTAGGTACGGTTGGTGCAATCCGGCATGTTCCACGCCATGGATACGTCAAACGCGCCCAGAGGCAGCAGGGTATCCAGGTGCGAGCTCCAGTCATCTACGAAGCTGACAGAATAGTCACGCTGGTTGCCGCCACGTTGTAGCGCGGTGGTGCCCAGACGCGTGATCGCGCCACCACCGTTCAGCGTTTCATCAGCAAAAGGTGCCCAACCGTTGCCGGTAACCAGTTTGATCGGGGGCGCATAGACGCTGGACCGCTTGACACTCGCCGCGCGCTCTTCTTCTGCCGCGATGATTTCCTGAGCAGTTCGGCCGTTTGGCAGGCTACCGTCTTCACAGGGCAGCGCCAGTACCAGACCCGGCTCCAGAGAGTTCGGGTTTGTGATCTCGTTGCGGTTCGCGTTGAAGATCGGCTGATAGTTCGAGGTGCCATAGGCTGCGATCGCGATGGTTGCCATCGTGTCGCCGTCCTGAACGGTGTAGTTGGTACAAGCTTCTTGTGCTGCGGCTGCACCCGCAGTCAATGCTGTTACGGCGGTGGCCGACAGGGCTACTTTTTTAAGGTTGAAATCAAACATGTCCACGTCCTCCAGACTTTAGTTTTTTCAGGCCAGTTGGGGCCTTATCCATTTTCCATTTGATGCCGCAGAGCAGTCGACACGATGTCGCGCCATTCTCCGGATTGCTGCATGATTGCCAGACCCTGATTTAGCGTCTCAAGGATCGCCTCCCCATCAGGATTATCTTTGTGGGTCATGACGTTAAGCGACTTGATCGCCGCCAGGTTGGGGTTTTCGATAATGCGGTGTTCGTATCCCAGGCGTTGGATGGCCTCGACCGCCAGATGGGCTTCGATTGCGACGATATCCGCGCGGCCTTCGATCACCGCGTGAAAGCAATCATCGGGCGAAACGGGACGCAACAAAGTGATGATCGGCTCGTAAAGGCTGACGGCGTCCATGTGAGAGGTCGACCAACCTTCGGGACGGCAAATCGTTGTGCCTGCAAAGTCAGCATAGCTGAGCGCTTCTTCATAGCCCGAGCCTTCGAATGCAAAGAAGGTGTCCACAACTTCGTAGAACGGGTTCGAGAAGTTATAGGTTTCACAGCGCGAGCGATCGCTTTCTGACAGGGCTTCCGGCTCTTCGCAATTTGGGCGCGACCAGGGGAAGGTTCCGTCAAAAGCCAGCGTTGGCATCAACAAATCCAGATGAGACGACCAGTCGTTTACAAACTGGATCTTGTAAGACTGTTCAGGTGCAGCGCGCAACATAGCCGTTTCAACAAGGTTGGTATACAACCCACGGTTTGGCAGCGCCTCGTCAGTAAAGGGGGCATAGTTCCCGCCGGTGATCAACAAAAGCTGCCGGTCCCGAATTTCCGGGCGCTCTCCTGCATCTGCATTCCGGATCAACGCAGCGGCTTCCGAGCGGGCGGCCTCAATTTCTTCTTTGGCCGCGGCTCGGGCTTCGACGACTGCCTCTTCACTGGCTTTCTTAGCTTCTGCTTCCGCTGCAGCAACGCGGGCTTCGGCCTCAGCCACAGCTTTTGCGGCGCGTTCCTCGGCGGCTTTGACCAGCTCTGCTGCCATTTCCGCAGCAAGACGTTCCGCTTCGGTATCGGCCAGGGCAGGAGCACGGCCGACATCTTCAAGGCATGGCAACTCCAGTACGTCTCCGACACGGATAATGTTTGGATTCGACCCAATCACGTCACGGTTGGCGTCGAAAATTATGCGGAAGTCTTCGGTTGAATAAACTTCAATCGCCAATTCTCTAAGGCTGTCACCACGTTGGATTTCGTAGCTGGTACAAGCCTCTTGCGCCGACGCTGCGCCAGTGGCGGCAGCAAGAGCAAGGCTGGATATGATGAGGTGCTTTTTCATGGGTCCTGTTGCTTTGCCTGGTTATGTTCTTGTGAATTTCGCGACAGCGATGGACAGATTGTCCTGATCCGGATCGTCTTTGGCCTGAAC
>NZ_JBXWSB010000102.1:0-16360 GCF_059613205.1 Ruegeria sp. BHSB064 | reverse complement strand
ACGATAAGCGCGCTCATGCGGCCTCCGATTGATGGCTGGCGATGGTTGTAAACAAGGTTGAAATGTCTTCGAGACTGACATTTCCGGTGATCGACACACGTAGTCTCGACGTTCCCTTGGGAACGGTAGGGGGCCGAATGCCCCGTATGTCAAAGCCCTGATGCTGCAAGGCAGAGGCCGCAGCCATCGTTCTGGCCTCGTCCCCCAAAATAACGGGAATGATCTGGCTGTTCAGGGCCGTATCCGGCAATCCCGCTTCCCGGGCCACATTATGCGCATGGTCAACGCGTCCGCGTGCAGCCGCAACCAAACGATCATTGGCGGCCAACTCTTTCAGAGTGGCCCGCACCAGAGCAGCGTTTAAAGGTGAGGGCGCGGTTGCGAAGATAAAAGGTCGCGCCCGGTTGATCAGTGTTTCAATCATTACACGCGGCCCGCAGATCAGGCCGCCCGCAACGCCCAGACCCTTACCGCAGGTGTGCAGAGTCAGCAGATCCGTTTTCAGGTCATGCGCCAGACCTTTGCCACTTGCGCCAAAAACTCCTGTGGCGTGCGCTTCATCTACGACCAGAACGGCGCCGGACTCACGGGCCAAGGACGCAAGGTCCTCCAAAGGGGCAAGATCGCCCTCCATGGAATACACGCTTTCCACCGCAATCCAGACGTGACCCGATCCACCTGTTGCCCGCCACTCGGCCAAAACCTTGCGCGCATCTTCAACGTCGTTGTGGCGGAAAGCACGCAGATCCGCGCGGCTGGCACGCATCCCTTCATGGGCACTCGCGTGGACCAGCGCGTCATAAAGCACCAGATCTCCTGCCGCTGGCAGGGTGGAAAAGATCGCCTGATTGGCCTGAAACCCTCCGCCCATGAAAAGTGCGGCTTCAGATCCAAAGAACACGGCGGCTTCCTGTTCCAGCGCCTCGTGTTCAGGGTGGTTACCCCGCAGCAGGCGCGAGCCGCCTGAACCAACCGGCACTCCGCGGATCAAGGCGGCCTGTGCTGAATCTTGCAGCAGTTTTGACCCGGCCAACCCCAGGTAGTCGTTCGACGCAAAATCCAATCCGCGCGCAGGGATCAAAGCCCGGCGGCGGTGCCGGGCTTCAAGCGCATCAAGCATGGATTCCAGCCGATCGAGTGCTTTCATTCGGCAGCTTCCGTGCGTTTGTGCTCTTCAGCCGTTTCGGCCTGAATGCCAAGTTTCGCAAACAGGATCGAGTCGGTGTCTTCCTCGGGGTTTTCCGCCGTCAGAAGCGTATCGCCTACAAAGATCGAGTTCGCACCGGCGAAAAAGCACATCGCCTGCATCTCATCGCTCATGTCGCTGCGCCCGGCGGACAGTCGAACATAGGATTTTGGCATCAGGATACGCGCGGTCGCAATGATCCGCACAAAGTCGATGGGATCGATCGGCTCTGCATCGGCCAATGGCGTGTCTGCCTGCGGCATCAACATGTTGATTGGTACCGAATCCGGCGGGGGGGTCATGTTGGCAAGGGTCAGCAGCATGTCGATACGGTCGCCGGTATGTTCGCCCATACCCAGAATACCGCCCGAGCAAACCTTGATACCGGCTTCCTGCACCCGGTTCATCGTGTCGATCCGGTCTGAGAAAGTGCGGGTGGTGATCACTTCGGAGTAATAGCGCTCAGAGGTATCGATATTGTGGTTGTAATAGTCCAACCCGGCATCGCGCAGCTGAACCACCTGAGTGTCATCCAACATGCCCAGCGTCATGCAGGTTTCCATGCCCATCGCTTTGACGCCTTCAACCATGGCAACCAGTGCCGGCATGTCGCGCGGCTTGGGCTCGCGCCATGCGGCCCCCATGCAGAACCGGGTCGCGCCACCATCCTTGGCTTTCTTGGCCTCGGCCAGAACACGCTGAACCTCAATCAGTTTCGACGCTGGCAGGGTCGATCCGTTGCGGGCCGATTGTGAGCAATAAGCACAGTCTTCAGCACACCCACCGGTCTTGATCGACAGCAGCTTTGAGGTCTGGACCTTGTTGGGATCAAAATGTTCGCGGTGCACGGTTTGCGCCCGAAACAGAAGGTCCATCAAGGGAAGATCATGAACAGCTTGCGCAGACTTTCGGGTCCAGCCGGAATGAGGGATGATCATTTTATCTATAAAACTTCCTGCAGCTTGCGTTACCGCAGATTTATTATCGATAAAACTGAATTACGCAACCGTGTTGGCGCAAACGAACCCAAATCAAGCGGAAATGCCGCGCCTTCAGAAATCCAGCCCCAGATCGACAGTACGCGCGGAATGCGTCAGTGCACCGGACGAGATATAATCCACACCCGTTGCGGCGATGGACGCCACGCGGTCAAGGGTCACGTTCCCGCTGGCCTCGGTTTTCATCTGACCATCTACCATGGCAACAGCTTCGCGCAACATGTCGTTGTCCATATTGTCCAGCAACACGACCGAGGCTCCGCCAACTTTCAGAACCTCTGCCAACTGGTCCAGACGGTCGACTTCGATCTCGACCGCCATCATGTGGCTAGCCTGGGCCTTGGCAGCCTCCAATACCTGACGAATGCCGCCCGCAGCAGCGATATGATTGTCCTTGATCAGGATCGCGTCGGACAGGGAATAGCGGTGATTGAAACCGCCCCCATGCAACACGGCCTGCTTTTCCACGATGCGCAGACCGGGCGTAGTCTTGCGCGTGCAGGTAATACGAGCGTTGGTGCCCTTGGTCTGTTCCACAAATTTGGCGGTCTTGGTGGCAATGCCTGTCAGGCGACCGGCAAAATTCAGCGCGACACGCTCTCCGGACAGGATTGAGGCGGCAGATCCCTTGATGGTCATCAGCGTGTCACCGTGTTGACAGGGCGCGCCGTCTTTGACCATCACCTCAACCTCAAGTGCGGGGTCCACAAGGCGGAACGCGATTTCGGCGACCTGCATTCCGGACACGACAGCATCTTCGCGCGCGTTCAGCCGGGCCGTGTACATGGTACCCTGCGGGATCACGGTTCGCGTCGTCACATCGCCGTAACTTCCCAAATCCTCCATCAGCGCAGCGCGGATCACAGGTTCAAGGATCAGATCTGGCAGGGTTGCAAAAGTCATGTCAGTTCCTTGCAGGCTTCGGCCCGAATGGTCAGGGCCTCAGTGAGATACATTTTTGACCGTTCACCGGGCTCGTCACCAGTTTCCGGGAAGTCAGAGCGTTCATGCGCCCCGCGGCTTTCTTCGCGCTGCAAGGCAGCCGCCGCAATCAACGTCGCTGTCGCACACATGTTTCTGAAAGAAGGGCAATCGCCATTGCGCGCCTCCAACTCGGCTATGGTTTTCAACGCGCGGATCAGCCCCGAACGTTCCCGGACCACACCGACCTCGCGGGTCATGGTATCCCGCAACTTCTGAACCGCTTGCGTCGTATCGGGTGCGTCGCAGGGAGCAAACTGCAAGTTTATCGGGTCGGTATTTGCACCGTCAGGCAGAGACTTCGCTATGCTCTCGGCACATATGCGGGCAAAGACCAACGCTTCAAGCAACCCATTCGATGCCAGACGGTTGGCTCCGTGCAGACCCGTGGAAGACGCCTCACCACAGACCCACAATCCATCCAGAGACGCTCGGCCATCTTTATCCGTTGCAATGCCGCCCATATGGTAATGGGCCGCCGGGGCGACCGGGATCGGATCACTGGCCGGGTCAATACCGTTGCGTGAACAAGAGGCTGCGACCGCAGGAAACAGCTCATGGATTCGCGCACCCAAGGCGTCGCGTGTGTCCAGCAGGGGTCGATTGCCTGCCTGCACTTCGGCAAAGATCGCACGCGCCACCACGTCGCGCGGGGCCAGTTCGGCGTCCGGGTGAACGGCCTGCATGAACCGGTTGCCCTGCTTGTTGATCAGGGTCGCGCCTTCGCCACGCAGCGCTTCGGTGGCCAATGGGGCAGGATCTTCCCCCACGTCCATAGCTGTAGGGTGAAACTGAACGAACTCGGCGTCAGCGATAAGTGCCCCGGCGCGTGCGGCCATACCAATAACCTGCCCTCGAATGCGCGCTGGATTGGTCGTCAACGCATACAGGCCGCCCGAGCCGCCACCCGCCAGAAGCACCGCAGGTCCACGCAGCGCGACGGACGCAGAGCCCGACCCTGTTGCGTCTTGAACTTTCACGCCGGTGACGTGGCCCTGTTCCACATCCAAAGCCACCGCTAGGACGCCTTCCAATACCTGAACCGAAGGAGTCTCGCGCACGCGCTCGATCAGGGCAGCCATGATTTCACTGCCAGCCTGATCGCCTTTCACGCGTACAACACGGGCGAAACTATGTGCAGCCTCCCGCGACAGTACATAGCCGCCATTTTCGGTGCGGTCGAAGGGCGTGCCAATCTCGGTCAGGTCAAGGATATACTCGCGCGCTTCGCGGGTGACCAAGTCGGCCACATCGGGCTCGACAGTGCCTGCCCCGGCATTGACGGTATCGACGGCGTGACTCTCCGGGCTGTCCGCCAAATCCATTGCCGCCGCGACACCCCCTTGCGCCCAGGCTGAACTTGCCCCCTGCCCCAACGGATCAGGCGAAATCACCACAACCGGCCGAGGCGCCAGCTTCAGCGCGGCATAAAGCGCACCGATACCGGCCCCGACAATGATGACCCGATCCGTGGTGACGCCGGTCATTTCAAATCAGATGCCCAGCTGGCGGGACAGATCGATCATGGCCTGAACGGATTTGCGTGCCTTTTCCGCCACGTCTTCAGCAACCTCGACCTGACCTTCCATCGTGTGCAGGGCGTAGAGGATTTTCTCCAGCGTTATCTTCTTCATGTACGGGCACATGTTGCAGGGACCCACAAAATCGACCTCGGGCAGCTCGTCGGCAATATTCGACGCCATCGAGCATTCGGTGATCAGCATCGCCTTTTCGGGCTTCTCGTCGTGCACGTATTTGATGATGCCGCTGGTCGAACCGGAATAGTCCGCTTCGGCCACCACATCCGGCGGGCATTCGGGGTGGGCGATCAGCCGCGTGCCCGGGTTCCACTCGCGGAAATCGCGCAGGTCCTGAGCGGTGTATTGTTCATGCACGATGCAGGACCCAGGCCAATAAACCACGTTCTTGTGGCTTTGATTTGCGACATTCTGCGCCAAATACTGATCCGGCGTCATAATAACCGTGTCGCTTTCCATCGCGTTCACGATCTGCAACGCATTGGATGACGTGCAGCAAATGTCGGACGCCGCTTTGACCTCGGCTGTGGTGTTCACATAAGACACGACCGGAGCACCGGGAAATTTGGCCCGCATCTCTTCGATTCCGTCTGCGGTTATCGATTCTGCCAGCGAACAACCAGCCTGCATATCAGGCATGAGAACGGTTTTCTGAGGGCTCAGGATTTTCGACGTCTCAGCCATGAAATGCACACCGGCCTGAACGATCACATCCTCTTCCACCTCGCTGGCTTTGATCGCCAACTGCAAACTGTCACCGACGAAGTCGGACACACCATGGAAGATCTCGGGTGTCATGTAATTGTGCCCAAGGATCACAGCGCTACGTTCTTTCTTGAGCGCATTGATGGCCCGCACATACGGTGCATAGATCGCCCAATCCGGTGGGCTGACCACTCGGTCCATACGGGCAAACGTGTCTTTCATCTCATTGGCCAGCGTGGCCGATGGAGCGAGGTCATAGACGTCCGAAAGAACCGAGCGGACATGTGTAATATCGAGCAACGGGCGAGCCACCTTTGTCAGTTGTCGTAAGCCTTGCGGGCTGCTTAACGGCTTAGCCCTAGCCGAAAGACACCCGGTTCGAAACCGGAAATTTCAGCGTTAGCGCTAAGCCATGCAGACAAATTCAAAGATGGATGAGCAATTCAGCCCAGAATACCCGGCAAACGCAGTCCATGTTCGCGTGCGCAGGCTTTGGCATCCTCATAACCTGCATCTGCGTGACGCCAGACGCCCGAGGCAGGATCGTTCCAGAGCACACGTTCCAACCGCTTGGCTGCAGCGTCCGTGCCGTCGGCGCAAATAACAACACCCGCGTGCTGGCTGAATCCCATTCCAACACCGCCACCGTGATGCAGCGAAACCCATGTCGCGCCCGAGGCGGTATTGACCAGAGCGTTCAACAAGGGCCAGTCGCTGACAGCGTCAGAGCCATCTTTCATCGCCTCGGTTTCGCGGTTGGGCGAAGCGACCGAGCCACTGTCAAGATGGTCTCGACCGATGACAACAGGCGCTTTCAGTTCGCCGTTTTTGACCATCTCGTTAAATGCCAACCCAGCCTTATGGCGGTCGCCTAACCCGATCCAGCAAATGCGCGCGGGCAAGCCCTGAAACGCGATGCGCTCTTGCGCCATGTCGAGCCAGTTGTGCAGATGGGTGTTCTCGGGGAAAAGCTCCTTCATCTTGGCATCGGTCTTGTAGATGTCTTCAGGGTCACCCGACAGCGCGCACCAGCGGAAAGGACCAATGCCGCGGCAAAAGAGCGGGCGGATATAGGCGGGGACAAAGCCGGGGAAGGCAAATGCGTTCTCCAGCCCTTCGTCCTGCGCCACCTGCCGGATGTTGTTGCCATAGTCCAGCGTCGGTACGCCTGCGTTCCAGAAATCGACCATTGCAGCGACGTGCTGTTTCATCGAGGCGCGGGCGGCTTTCTCAACGGCTTTGGGATCGCTTTCCCGCTTGGCGACTGCTTCGGCCAAGGTCCAGCCCAAGGGCAGATAGCCATTGAGCGGATCATGGGCGCTGGTCTGGTCGGTGACGATATCGGGGCGCAGTCCACCGGCTTGCATCCGCCGGTAAATCTCGGGGAAGACTTCGGCCGCGTTGCCCAAAAGACCAACAGACTTGGCCTCGCCTGCCTTCGTCCAACGGTCGATCATCTCAAGCGCTTCGTCCAGCGTCTCGGCTTTTTCATCCAGATATTTGGTGCGCAGGCGGAAATCGATACTTTCCGGGTTACATTCGACGGCCAGACAACAGGCCCCGGCAAAGACAGCCGCCAAAGGCTGCGCGCCACCCATTCCGCCCAGACCGCCGGTCAGGATCCACTTGCCGGTCAGATCGCCGTCATAATGCTGACGCCCGGCCTCGGCGAAGGTCTCATAGGTGCCCTGCACGATGCCCTGCGTGCCGATATAGATCCAGGAGCCGGCGGTCATCTGGCCGTACATCATCAGACCCTTCTTATCGAGCTCGTTGAAGTGATCCCAATTGGCCCAATGCGGCACAAGGTTCGAGTTTGCAATCAGCACCCGAGGAGCATCTGAGTGGGTTCGAACAATGGCCACCGGCTTGCCGGATTGCACAACCAGCGTCTCATCCTCTTCCAGATCCTTGAGGCTGGCCACGATGGTGTCAAAATCGTTCCACGTCCGCGCCGCGCGCCCAATACCGCCATAGACCACCAGTTCATGCGGGTTCTCGGCCACATCCGGGTGCAGGTTGTTCATCAGCATCCGCATCGGCGCTTCTGTCATCCAGCTTTTGGCGTTCAGTTCCGGCCCTGTGGGCGGATAGACGTCGCGAGTGTTTTTGCGAGGATCGGTCATGCAGCAATCTCCAATGCGGTGTTCTGGATGGCGTCCAGTATATCTTTGAGCCATCGGCGCAGCCGGTTGGCTTTGGTGGTGTCATATGTCCAAGGCGCAGTTTCCGCGCTCAGGTAGGTGGACTGCGCCAGTTCCATCTGTATGGCGTGGAAGCCCTCAGCAGGGCGGCCATAGTGCCGCGTCGTCCAACCGCCCTTAAATCGGCCGTTTAAAACAGTGCTGTACGGCGAAGATGCCGCGAACTCATGCGTTATGGCTTCGAATGCCGGGGCACAAGTGGACCCATTGTTGGTTCCGATATTCAGGTCAGGCAGAATGCCATCGAAGAGAAACGGAATGTGGCTGCGGATCGAGTGGCAATCATACAAAACGGCAATCCCATGGATCGCCTTGATCCGCTCAAGCTCGGCTCGCAGCGCGGCATGATAAGGCGCGTGAAACGCCTCGCGCCTTTCGACTATATCCTTCTCTGTCGGCGGGATATCCCAGATGTCGTCCCCGTCAAAATCCGTAAGCGGCACCAAGGTCGTTGTGTTTTGACCTGGATAAAGCGACACGCCCGACGGGTCGCGATTTGCGTCAATCACATAGCGATGAAAGGTCGCCCGCACAGTGGTCGCACCGGGCAGCAGCCCTTCGTAGAGCCTGTGGATATGCCAGTCGGTATCCGCCAATTCCCGGCCCCGTGCATTCAGCTTGGCTTCGATTGAGGCAGGCACATCGGTGCCGGTATGTGGCAGGCCCAGAACGATAGGGCCGTCGCCCCGCGTGACTTCGACTGGACCACTCATGCGCCAAGCTCCGGCATCGCGATACCTGTGCCGTGGGCGATCTCGCCACTTGCAATCAGGGCCGAGGCTGCTTCGATCTCTGTTGCCACATATCGATCATCGCCCAAGGCGGGAACGACCGCCCGCAGGCGCGCCATTACGGCTTGTAACGTTTCGCTTGTGGGCAATGGCGCGCGAAACTCGACCCCTTGCGTCGCGCAGAGCAGTTCGACCCCCAGAATACGCTCTAGATTGGCGACCATCTGCCCCAATCGCCGCGCACCGTGGGCAGCCATCGAAACGTGATCCTCCTGATTGGCCGACGTGGGCGTTGAGTCTGTCACACATGGATTGGCTAAGTGCTTATTCTCGCTCATCAACGCGGCGGTTGTCACTTCGGCAATCATGTAGCCCGAGTTCAGGCCGGGATTTGGCGTCAGGAAAGGTGGTAGGTCAAAGCTGAGTGCGGGATCTACGATCAGCGCGATACGGCGTTGCGCAATCGCCCCAATCTCGGCCACGGCCAGCGCGATCATATCCGCTGCGAATCCCACCGGTTCGGCGTGGAAGTTTCCACCCGAGACGATCAGCCCGGCTTCTGACAGAACCAGAGGATTGTCGGTGGCTGCGTTCGCCTCAATCTCAAGCGTGGTTGCTGCCTGACGCAACACATCCATGGCGGCACCTACCACCTGGGGTTGGCAGCGGATGCAATACGGGTCCTGTACGCGGGTGTCACCTTCTCGATGGCTTTCCCGGATTACCGAGCCTGCCAGAATGGCACGCATGGTTACGCCTGCTTCGATCTGACCGCGATGACCGCGCAATGTGTGGATCTCAGGCTGCAATGGCGCGGTCGATCCCATGATTGCATCCGTGGTGAGAGCTGAAGTGACCAATGCGCTCTGCGCGGCTTGCCACGCACCAAACAACCCCGCCAGCGCGAAAGCCGTCGAGAACTGAGTGCCGTTGATCAGCGCCAGCCCTTCCTTGGGGCCCAACTCAACGGGTGTTAAACCTGCCGCCGCCAACGCCTCACCACCGGGCATAACAGCTCCGCCGAATTCGGCCTCACCCGCGCCCATCATAACGGCGGCCATATGCGACAGCGGTGCCAGATCTCCCGACGCACCGACAGAGCCTTGCGCTGGGATCAGCGGGGTCACACCTTTGTCCAGCATAGCCTCAAGCAGGTCGATCAGCTCCAGCCGCACGCCAGACGCGCCGCGCCCGAGGCTGAGCAGTTTCAAAACCATCATCAGCCGTGCGACCGCGCGCGGAATGGCCGAGCCAACACCGCAGCAATGGGACAGGATCAGATTGCGTTGCAGCGTCGCCGTATCCTCGGCCGCGATCTTGACGCTGGCCAGTTTGCCAAAGCCGGTGTTGACCCCATAGACCGCCGCCTCACCGGCCGCTGCATCGGCAATACGGGCATGCGCCGCGTCGACAGCAGGCCGACAAGCCGGATCCAGCCGCACGGCACATTCTTCGCGGAAAACCTGTTCCAGCTGCACCAGAGTGACAGCACCGGGGGTGAGCGTCAGGATCGTCAAATTACGCCTCCGAGTATTCGGGTGTGAAGGGGATTGAAGCCAACGCGATAGGCCAGTTCCGCCGGATGGGTGATGTCCCAAACAGCCAAGTCAGCGCGCATACCTGGAGCGATCCGCCCACAATCCTGCAGACCCAACGCGCGCGCCGCATGGGCGGTGACCCCGGACAGAGCTTCTTCGGGTGTCATGCGAAACAGGGTGCAGCCCATATTCATGGTCAGCAGCAGCGACGTGACCGGAGCCGATCCGGGGTTGCAATCGGTGGCAAGCGCCATCGGCACACCATGTTTGCGCAACAGATCTATTGGCGGGGCCTGCGTTTCGCGCAGAGTGTAGAAGGCACCCGGCAGGATTACCCCGACAGTGCCGGCGTCGGCCATGGCTTGAACGCCTTCTTCATCCAAATACTCGATGTGATCGGCGGACAAAGCGCCATAAGAGGCAGCGAGTTTTGCGCCCCCAAGATTGGACAACTGCTCGGCATGGCATTTGATCGGCAAGCCAAGTTCTTTCGCCACATCAAATAACGGCACAAGTTGATCGGGAAGGAATGCGATACCCTCGCAAAAGGCATCCACCGCATCCACCAAACCCTCTTCATGAGCTGCACGCAGGGTTGGAATACAGACCTCTGCAATGTAGTCCTCGGGCCGGTCTTGGTACTCCACGGGCACTGCATGTGCGCCCAGAAAACTGGTTACGATACGTACCGGGCGATGATCCGGCAACGCGCGGGCAGCGCGCAGCATGTTCAATTCCGTATCGCGATCTAGACCATAGCCGGATTTAACCTCGATCACCGATACACCCTCGGCCAGCATTGCATCCACGCGGGGCAGTGCCTGCGCGATCAGATCATCGACGCTGGCGTTACGCGTGGCCTTGACCGTCGAGATGATACCCCCGCCCGCGCGCGCCACTTCTTCATAGCTTGCACCATTCAGTCGCATCTCAAACTCGACGGCGCGGTGGCCACCATGCACCACATGGGTATGGCAATCGATCAGCGCAGGCGTCACCAGACGGCCTTCAAGATCGGTTCGGGGCAACGCCGCAAAATCACTGGGCAGTTCAGCCCGAGGACCCACCCAGGCAATTCGGCCACCTTCAACCGCAATCGCCGCATCTTCGATCAGCCCATAGGCCGTAGATCCTGCGATCATTGTTGCCGCGTTCAGATCTGAAAAAACCCGATCTTGCGAGTGCATCCGACTCTGGCCTCCTTGCAGTTCTCTCTTTTCTCGTACATTTCTATATGTAATATGTCTATCCATAAAATGAGGTGAAAATCATGGCGATCTTTGCGAAACGCGCTCTGTTGAGCACGGGATGGGCAAATAACCTGCGGGTCGAGGTTGAAGACGGCAGAATCGCAGCCTTGCACGCTGAGACATCGGCCCAGACGGATGATGTGTCCGTGGATACATTGCTGCCTGCCCTGGCCAACCTGCACAGCCATGCATTTCAGCGCGCCATGGCTGGAATGACCGAATTCCGCATGGCAGGCCGCGACAGCTTCTGGACATGGCGTGATCTGATGTACCGCTTTACGACGCATCTTACACCAGACCAGATCCAGACGATCGCCACTTTGGTCTATATGGAGATGCAGGAGGCAGGATACGCCTCAGTTGGAGAGTTCCACTATCTGCATCATCAGCCAGATGGCTCGCCTTATGACCGTCTGGCCGAGTTGTCAGACCGGATCATGGCAGCCGCTGTCGAGACCGGGATAGGACTAACCCATCTTCCTGTGCTGTACACCTATGCCGGGGTAGGCGAAAAACCTCTTGAGCCAGGGCAGGCCCGGTTCGGTAACGATGTGGATCCCTTCTGCATGTTGGTGGATCAGGCCCGTGAAACGCTCGGAAATTTAACGGAGGATTGCCGGGTTGGCATCGCGCCGCATTCATTGCGCGCGACCAGTCCTGGCGACCTTGCACGGGTTTTAGCGACGCATGGCGAAGGTCCTGTCCACATCCACATTGCCGAACAACCAAAGGAAGTGTCCGAAGTTAAGGCCGGTCTGGGCGCCCGCCCGGTAGAGTGGCTGTTGAACAATGTCCATGTCGACGACAACTGGTGCCTGATACACGCCACGCATATGACCGAAGACGAAACACAGGCCATGGCCGCCAGCGGCGCTGTGGCGGGGCTGTGCCCTGTGACCGAGGCCAATCTGGGGGACGGCCCCTTCAATGGCCCAACGTTTTTGAACGCGGGCGGGTCATTTGGCGTAGGATCGGATTCAAACGTCCTTATTTCGCTGACCGAAGAGTTGAGGACGTTGGAGTATTCGCAGCGTCTGCGCGATTTGGCCCGCAATGTAATGGTGGTCAAAGAAGGATCTGTGGGACAGACGCTTTATTGTGGCGCAGCCAAAGGCGGAGCACAAGCGCTCGGTCGCGATGCTGGTGTGATAGCCAAAGGCAAACTGGCCGACCTGATGGCCATCGACAGCCAGAACCCAGCACTTTGTGCACTGACATCTGAGCAGTTGCTTGATGGGCTGGTGTTTTCAGCAAAAGATCGGGTCGTCACCGATGTGTGGTCGGCAGGCCGCCATCAGGTGCGAGGGGGTCGCCACGTTGCACGGGATCAGATCGTATCGAACTATCGACAAACAATGGCGGACCTTCTTGCAAAACTGTAACGGGTCGCTCTGCCCTTTACGCAACACACCAAATACGCTCATAACTATTTTATGACTATGCTTAACGGAAAAAACACAACGTGACCGATCAAAAACATATCGGATTTCAGGATATTCGGGATGAGGTCATCAACCGAATTCAAACCCGCGTCTGGCCGCAGGGTAGTCTGTTGCCAACGGAACTGGAACTGGCGGCCGAATTTGGCGTAGCGCGGGCTACGGTTAACCGCGCGCTGCGCGAGTTGGCTGAACAGGGCATCGTGACCCGAAAGCGAAAGGGTGGGACGCGTGTCGTGACCACACCTGTAAAGCAAGCCAAATTGCCGATCACAGTGGTGCGACAAACCATCGAAGAGATGAACGCCGAATACCGCTATGCGCTTGTCAGCCGAACCCTGATTGATTGTCCCGCTTGGCTTCAGGCCAAGCTAAGTATACCCGAAGGAACCAAGGTCGTGCATTTGCAATGCATGCACCATGCCGACAACCGTCCTTTCCAATTCGAAGAGCGTTGGATCAACATCGATGCCGTGCCACAGGTCGTGAACGAAGATTTTCTGACCACTGGCCCAAATGAATGGCTGTTGTCCGAGGTACCCTTTTCAAACGCCGAAATCGCGTTTTCCGCTGTTCCGGCTACTGCGCCATTGCAGGACTTCCTTTCGGTCCCTCCCGGCACGCCCCTGTTTCAGCTGGAACGCACAACTTGGTTCCGTAAAGATCCTGTGACTTTTGTGCGCATGACGTTTCACCAAGGCTACCAAATGCGCACAACCTACTGAGGCCAGGGCAGCGAATAGGTTTTGACGTTGGTGAAAAACTTCATTGCTTCAATCACGCCTTCTTTTACTCCGTTGCCGCTGTCTTTGATCCCTCCGAAGGGTGACATTTCGATCCGATAGCCGGGTTGTTCCCAAATGTTGCAGGTGCCCACATCCAAACCATTGATGTAAGCGATGGCCCTGTTCAGATCATTGGTGCACACACCTGACGACAAGCCAAACGCGGTGCTGTTTGATATCTGCATAACTGCAGTGTCATCATCGGGCACGCGGACAATCGGAATGACCGGGCCAAAGGTCTCTTCCATAACCAACTCGCTGTCATGAGGCACTTTGTCGACGACAATCGGCGGCAGCAACGCGCCCTGCCGACCCGGATGGTAAAGGATTTCCGCCCCCTGCTCTGCCGCTTTCATCACGCGGTTCTCAAACAGCTCTGCCGCGTCAGCATGAATGACACAACCCAGTTCGGTTTCGGGGTCCTGTGGGTCACCGAACCGGATGGCCTTTGCCTTTTCCAACACCATTGGAACAAAGCGATCGGCCACGCTGTGTTGCACTAAAATACGCTTGATCGCGGTGCAGCGCTGGCCAGAATTCCCAGTGGCCCCTGCAACAGCAATTGTCGCGGCGCGTTCCAGATCCGCGTCGTTCAGATCATTCAGTACGATCAGGGGGTCATTGCCGCCCAACTCAAGCGCCAGTCGCCTGTACCCTGCTTTTGACGCAATGAGCTTCCCAACAGGGACACCACCGGTGAAGGTGATGACGTCGATATTATCATTGGTGATCATTTCATCGCCAATGTCCTGTGGCCAACCTGTCACGACCTGAAACATTTCGGTCGGCAGGCCCGCCTCATACAGAATGTCGGCCAATGTCAGTGCCGTCAGTGGCGTCAGTTCAGTCGGCTTGCAAACCATACAGTTATTGGTCGCAATCGAAGGCGCAATCTTGTGGCTAACCATATTCAGAGGATGGTTGAACGGTGTAATCGCGCTGATCGCCTTGACGGGCTCGCGCTTGGTAAAGATCTTACGAGCCTTCCCGTTATGGGTCAGATCGCAGGAAAACACCTCGCCATCGTCTTTAAGGGCTTCGGCGGCGGCGAACTGAAACACGTCTTGTGCACGTTTGGTTTCATAGATCGAATGCTGAAGGCAAATCCCGAGCTCAAGCGTCAGCCACCTGGCCAGATAATCGCGCTTCTCTCCGATCAACTCGCCAGCACGGCGCAGGATTTGGCTGCGCTCATATCGCGTCAAGCTGGGCTTATAGTTCGCCGCGATTTCAAATGCGTGCCGCGCATGTTCAGCAGTACCGGCAGGGACAGTGCCAATCACGGCATTTGTATGAGGGTAGTGTACGGGCACAACATCATCAGTGAACACCACCTGTCCCCCAATGCGCATCCCTTCTTGGCGAATTTCACTTCTGCTCATGCCCTGACCCATTGCTCTGAGAGCCGCAGGTAAACACCTGCGGATTTCGATACGCCAACCGATAGAGCCGCCCTTTGCCTTGCGTCAACAGATTGTACCGCCTGTCAGGGGCAATTCGCGTACCTGTCAGGCTTTCTCGTGCAGTGGTTCTGCAAGCATGGTTTTGCCTTTGGACGATGCATCGGGCTGAAACGTCGGGATCACGCCCACAGGCGGGTTTTCAAGGATATAGGTCCCAATCCGCGCCAGCATGGGTTTTCTGGGGCAGTTGGGGCGCGTGGCGGCACCAAGATCTCGTAAGTGTCCCGGTGCCTCAAATGGAATAAACTGTAACGGCCAATTGTCCCGTTTGAACTGTTCCGCAGCCAGAGCCGAGACAATTGTGCAATCGTCTGAATGGCAAATGTGCCGACAGATCGTTTCAAACCGCAACGCTGTCAGATCAAAACGCTTGCTGATCCGCGTCGTCCCGTCCTGTTTTGGCAAACGATCTTCAAGCGCATATCCGAAACTGTGCGGCAACCGGATAAAGTCATGCGAGGGAACTTCTTCCGGCACTATGGAAGTCAGCGAGCTCAGCGGGTGCCCTTGGCGCAACGCCAGAAAAAGCGGCTCGGACCAAATCGACGTAAAATCCAAAGTGGCACTATTGTTCACCTTGGCCACCAGCGCCATGTCCAGCTCGTGATCCTCAACCATGCGCAGCATATTTTGGGGTAGATCTTCGACCAGAGTAACGCGCATCCTGGGAAACAGAATGCTGAACAGTTCGGAAAAGTATCCGGTGAGATATGGGGCTAACGTCGGCGTCATGCCGATCGTAAGAGGCACGGCTTCGGGGTCACGAAACTCAATTGCGGTGTCCCGAATTCTTTGTGCGTCATTCAAGATGCGCTGCGAAATCTCAACAATGCGTTCACCGCACAGCGTTGGGCGCACCTCGTTGTTCAGACGTAGGAACAACTCAGCGCCCAGTTCCTGTTCCAGCTTTTTTATCTGGTTCGACATCGCAGGCTGCGACACGTTGCAGGCGGCAGCGGCCTGACTGAACTGCCCGTGTTTTGCGATGGCAAGGACGTATTCCAGATCTCTGAGGTTCACCGGGCATCCAGTTCTGACGTAAAGTGCTTGGATTAATCACCTATCAAGATACGAACTAACGGCAGGATTCAGAAGGCCGCTGGGGTCAATCGGGGCCGAATGCTGATCACATCCGCTGACAAATCTGTCAGAATTCGAAATCGAATAGCCGACTGACCCAACCAAGCTTCGCCGCAACCCCATTGTTTATTGTGAATCTACCTACGTCCACCTCACGAAATTCGTGAGTATTCGCGGCAGTTATACACCCGATTTGAACCATGAATTTCAGATGCCGCGCGGGGCGGCCTAGTCCTTTGTTGCGTCGGTTGCCCGGACAGATGGGCCGCCAGCACAAACGCAACTTAATGACGGAGTGATCCATGCTGTCCCAATTCGCAGAAAGCCTGCGCGCCCGTCTCTTGACTACGTCGACCCTGGCGCAAGAGACGTCCCGCGATGGCCAAACCCTTATCAATAACTTCTTTCAATCCACTGTCGTGGACAACACACCGGCCTTTGTTCTGGCCAATGATTTTTCAC
>NZ_JBXWSB010000101.1:0-16572 GCF_059613205.1 Ruegeria sp. BHSB064 | reverse complement strand
CCTTGCCGCGCACGAAGAAGGGGACCTTGCGCAGCTCACGCTCGGCCTCATCCAACCAGATGATCTGGGCGCTGGTGGATTCAGCCGTTTCAGCAACCTGTTTGGCCCCATGGGCGTGATGCGAGGGGCCGGCGGCGTCGTTGAATTCGGGGTCTTCGCGGAACATGTGCAGCAAATGTTCCTCCAGACCCATGACCAGCGGATGTACCCAAGTGTCAAAGATCACATTCGCGCCTTCGATACCCATCTGCGGCGAATAGCGGGCGGGGAAGTCCTGCACATGAACCGGAGCTGAGGTGACGGCGCAAGGAATGCCCAGACGCTTGCCGATATGGCGTTCCATCTGCGTGCCGAGGATCAGTTCGGGCGCGAGGTCCGAAATCTGCGCCTCGACCTCAAGGTAATCGTCGGTGATCAGCGCCTCGACGCCGATCTCTTTGGCAAGTGCGCGGATCGGGCGGGCCATTTCGCGGTTGAAACAACCGATGCCGACGACTTCGAACCCCATTTCCTCGCGTGCGATGCGGGTGGCGGCGGCGACATGGGTTCCATCGCCAAACAGGAAGACACGCTTGCCGGTCAGATAGGTGCTGTCGACGCTGGCCGAGTACCACGGCAGGCGCAGCCGGTCGGTATCCAGACACGGCGCGCATCCTGCAAGTGCGGCTACCTCATTGACGAAATCCCGTGTCGCACCGACACCGATGGGAACAATGCGCGTATAGGGTTGGTCCAGGTTCCGTTCCATCCAGCGGCAAGCGCTTTCGCCGGTTTCGGGATACATCAGCACGTTGAAATGTGCGGCCCCCAAGCGCTCAACGTCGGACGGTGTCGCGCCGTAAGGGGCGGTGACATTCACATCGACACCCATATCGTTCAGCAAGGCGGTGATTTCGGTGATGTCATCGCGATGACGGAACCCCAGCGCGGTGGCGCCGATCAGGTTGCACGACACGCGCGTGGTGCGATCGGTCGGTTTGGCGAGGGCGCGCACGATTTGCAGGAAGGTCTCATCCGCGCCGAAATTCTCTTTCCTCTGATAACTGGGCAATTCCAGTGGGATCACCGGAACGGGCAACCCCAGGGCTTCGCCCAGCCCACCGGGATCGTCCTGGATCAACTCGGCGGTGCAGGAGGCGCCAACGATCATGGCCTGCGGCTGGAACCTGTCATACGCAGCCTGACAGGCGTCGCGGAACAGTTTGGCAGTGTCCGACCCCAAATCACGCGCCTGGAACGTCGTATAGGTCACCGGAGGACGGTGATTGCGACGTTCGATCATGGTGAACAGCAGATCGGCATAAGTGTCGCCTTGCGGCGCGTGCAGAACATAATGCAGCCCGGTCATCGCCGTTGCGATGCGCATGGCCCCTACATGGGGCGGGCCTTCATATGTCCAGACTGAAAGCTTCATTCTGCCGCCACCCCCAAAAGGCCGCGCCGACGCAGCGGGCGGGCGAACAAACCGGCCAGATCACCAGCTTGTTCGTAGAAATGGATGGGCGAGAAGACCAGCTCGATGGCCCATTTGGTCGCCAGCCCTTCGGCTTCGAGCGGGTTGGCAAGCCCTAACCCGCAAACCGTCAGGTCGGGCCGTGCAGCGCGTATGCGGTCGAGCTGTTTTTCGACATCCTGGCCTTCCGACAGAGTTGGGCCGTTTGGGATTTCAGCAAGGTCTTGGCCGACCAGATCGCGGTGCAAGTAGGGCGTACCGACCTCAACCAATTCCATGCCGCATTCTCGGGACAAGAAACGTGCCAGCGGAACCTCTAACTGGCTGTCGGGCATCAGGAAAACGCGCTTCCCGCTGAGCGGTTCCGAAGCCTGTGCAATCGCCTTCTGTGCCCTCAGGCGCGCGGATTGCGTTACCGCATCCACATGATCTGCCGAGATGCCGAAACGGGCCGCGACGGCGTGCAGCCAGGCGCTTGTACCTTGCTCACCCAAAGGGAACGGCGCGCGGATCGGTTGTGCGCCCCGGCGCACCAGAATGTCGTGGGTCTCACCCAGGAAGGGCTGCACAAAGGCCACCTGAGTATTCGGTCCAATCCCGAACTCTTGGTCGCTGGAGCGATTGGGGAGCAGCCGGACGTTCGACACACCGATCTTCGACAGCAGGTCCAGCATCTGATCCTGAACAACGTCCGGCAGACCCCCGGCGACGACCAGCTGCGCGGCGTCGCTGTTGGGCATCGCTGCAACCATCGTGGACAGGCAACTGTCTTCGCCCTGCGTAAACGTGGTCTCGATCCCCGAGCCGGTGAAGTTCAGCACCCGGATCTTGGGCGCATAGCGCGCGTTCAGCCGCTCAGCCGCTTTGGCAAGATCCAGCTTAATCACCTCGGACGGGCAAGAGCCAACAAGGAACAATCGGCGAATGTCAGCCCGTCTTGACAGTAAACGGTCAACTTCGCGGTCGATCTCTTGCTGCGCGTCGGCCATGCCGGCCAGATCGGTCTCTTCAAGAATCGCTGTGCCAAAGCGCGGCTCGGCGAAGATCATGACGCCAGCGGCGCTTTGCAGCAGATGCGCGCAGGTGCGCGAGCCGACCACCAGAAAGAAGGAATCCGGCATCATCCGGTGCAACCAGATGATTGATGTCAGGCCGCAGAAAACTTCGTGCTGCCCACGCTCACGCAGCAGCGGCGTCTGGGTACAGCCCGAGGATATGGGAGCAGCGGTATTCATGCGCTGGCCTGCATCTGCAACCGCGCGCGGCGCAGTTTCCAAAGGAACTGCCCGGCGTTGATCACATAGGCCAGATACGCGGCCAAGGTCAGCAGCATCAATTGCGTTGGTGTCAGCCAACCTGTTGAAAGGGCGACCAAATACGCCGTGTGCAGGGCGATGACCAGAAAGCTGAAAACGTCTTCCCAGAAGAAGGCAGGGGCCAGCAGGTACTGCCCGAACACGACCTTTTCCCAGATCGCACCGGTGACCATAATGAGGTAGAGAACGAGCGTTTTCAGGACAATCGAAACGGTGGCGATCATGTATCCCTCACCGGTTGCAAGGTAGCGCAGCACCAACCCAAGCGAGACAAGAAACACCGCAAATTGCAGCGGTGCCAGGATGCCCTGAACGGTCGTCCAATATGTGCTGTCCCGGCGCGCCAGTTGTTCCGGTGTGTAAAGCTGGTGCGTTCCAGGCGTAGTCATGGCTGATTGCGCCATGATGGCCTCCCTGCTGAATTCCTATCTCAGCGTAGAAGCCCAAACGGGAATGTGTCAATTAAAACTTACACTTTGATTCTGACGCCTCAAGTTGCTGATTTCAGCGGCAAGTCCAACCTAAAGAACTATAAACCTTTGTTTTTAAAAATTAAAAATTTACGCCGCTGTTGGATACTCCAAAGATATCCACAGCATGTCTACTAAGTTTGACAATTTTACCCACTTCCATCAAACTGAATTGCAGCCGCCGGAAGTGCCTCGTGCCGATTCCGGTCGCCGCCCGTAAGCAAGGATTGGACAATCCGATGCCCCCTGTCGATCCATTCGAAGGTAATCGACCTCTGGACCAGAACCAGCTTGAAGCGTTTGCCAAGCAAGTGCTTCATTCGTTGGACTCGCAGAGGCAGAACTCATCCGCACTTGATTTGAACGCGGTGACAGACTGGCTGTTTTCTCAGGTGATGTCACCGGGGCGTTTTTCCCAGCAGGCGGCTATTGAGTTTCTCGAGGGAACTGGACTCCAATCCACAGATATCATTGACGTATGTATCCCGGAAGCCGCCCGTCGCGCCGGTCAGATGTGGGTGGATGATGAGGCAAGCTTTGCAGCCGTAACACTGGTTTCCTCGCGTCTCTATACACTGTGCAAAGCGCTTTCCGACACTTGGGACATGCGTCCCCGCCGGACCGGGCAACCCACTGTTCTTGTGGCCATCGCACCGGGCGAACAACATATGATAGGCTCTGTGGTCATGACATCGCAGCTGCGTCGCATGGGGTGTTCCGTTCAGTTGTTGGCCGGGGCCAACCAGAAAGAGGCCATATCCTGTATCCGCCGCGGCAAATTTGATGCTGTTTTGATCTCGTGTGCGGGTACCCACGCTCTTGACAATGCTGTAAAATTGATCGCACGTATTCGGTCAGAAATTGACCAGCCGCCAAGACTGGTCGTTGGGGGAGCCATAGAAAAGCAAGTGCAGATAACTTCAGCAGGTACAGGGGCGGATATCACAACATCCAGTTTCGAGGTTGCACTTGCCGGCCTGGCGCAGGCCAGGGATCGCTTGGATCCTTTGGCGGCGCAGTAAGATGACGTCCGGCAAGCCGAACCCTTGGCAGATCGCGGCATTGCCGATGATCGAGCCCGAGTTTTTGTCCGGCGTTTTGGCCGAGGCATCAGATATTGCTTTGATACTGGACGCCGACGGCGTAGTGATGGCTGCTCTGGTCAATGAAAATGGATCACCCTACGGCAATCTGGATCATTGGATCGGTCGCAGATTATCCGATTTTCTGACCGAGGAATGCTGCCCCAAGCTGGATCGCATACTTGAGCAAAGTTCCGAAAGCGAAGCTGTCCAGCGGGTCGAATTGAATCATCGCGACAAACTGGTGTGGCAATACCCGGTGCGATACTCGGTACATCCAATTGGGCATAGCGAGCGCGCGATCCTGATGTTGGGTCGTGACCTTCGGCAAGTCGCTGAAACGCAACAACAACTGGTTCAGGCACAGCTTGCTCTTGAGCAAGGCTATGAAGAGCGCCGTGAATTCGATGCGCGCTATCGCATGCTGATGTCGGTTATCCGAGAGGCTTTTGTGCTTGTGTCTGTCACAGACGGTCGGATTCGTGACCTGAACGATGCCGCTGCGCATCTCTTGGGGGCGGCCAAAGACCAGCTGCAGGGTCAGCCCTTTGCCAATGAATTCAAGGATCGTGGGCGAGCCGAGTTTGTTCAGAACATTCTGGCCTTGGCGCTGTCTGAGGTGGACGCCGAGGTCACGATCCAAACCAAGCGCACTCGAAGTGAAATTACGATTACACCGATCAGTTTCCGCGCCGGGGGCGAGCGTATGCTGATCTGTCGCTTGGAATCCGGGACGTCAGAGGAACACGCCAGCGACAAACTTTCAGACAATCTGGCGCGGCTTTACCGCTCGGGCGCCGAAGCGATTGTGTTTACGGACAGCAAAGGCGTGATCTTGTCAGCAAATGATGCCTTTCTCAGGCTTGTTGACTTTGCGCATCACGTGGATGTGCGCGGGACCAGTTTGGCCGAATACATGTCGCGGGGTCAGATTGACCTGAATGTGTTGCTGGACAACGCTGTCAAATCCGGGCGTATGTCGATCTATTCGACCAAGTTCTGCAACGACGTAGGCGTTTGGACCGCTGCTGAAGTTTCGGTCACCTACTTGAACAATCGCTCGAACCCTTCGGTCGCGTTTGTCATTCGTGACGCCACCCGGTCCGAAGCAATGCGCGCACCGGCGAACACCCAAAGCAACCTTACAGGTGGAAACGTTGTTGATCTGGTCGGATCAGCGCAACTGAAAGATATTGTGTCCCAGACCACAGACGTGATCGAACGCATGTGCATAGAAACGGCGATCGAGTTGACGGGCAATAACCGGGCTGCCGCTGCCGAGATGCTGGGTCTGTCGCGGCAAAGCCTGTATGTAAAGCTGCACAAGTTGGGCATTCAGGAAAAACAAGAGAACGAATAGTACGCGTTTTCCTTGCATCGACTCACGTTGTCAATCAAGATTGACACATGAGCGCAAATCCAGATTTACACTCGTCCTCGTGGCCGCAGCCACTGGCGGCTTTGGAGTTGATCAAACCCATTACCTGGTTCCCGCCGATGTGGGCATTTTTGTGTGGTGTGGTGTCCTCGGGCGGAGTGCTGTCCGGACATATCGGTCTGATCCTGTTGGGGCTGGTCCTTGCCGGCCCGATTGTCTGCGGGATGAGCCAGGCCGCAAATGACTGGTGCGACCGCCATGTCGACAAGATCAACGAGCCGCACCGCCCCATTCCCTCGGGCCGCATCCCCGGTATGTGGGGGGCCTGGATCGCAATCGCGATGAGCGTTCTTGCTTTGGCGGTCGGTTGGCAGTTGGGGCCATGGGGCTTTGGCGCAACCGTGTTTGGAGTGCTGGCGGCATGGGCCTATTCGGCCGAACCTGTCCGGCTGAAACGGTCTGGCTGGTGGGGTCCGGGGCTGGTGGCCCTGTGTTATGAAGGGCTGCCCTGGTTCACCGGCGCGGCAGTTCTGTCTGCTGGGGCCCCTTCCTTGCAAGTTGTGATCATCGCCGCGCTGTATGCGCTTGGGGCGCATGGGATCATGACGTTGAATGATTTCAAAGCGTTAGAGGGTGATCGACAATTGGGGATCAATTCTCTCCCGGTGACGCTCGGACCCGAACGCGCGGCGCGTTTGGCATGTTGGGTGATGATTGTTCCGCAATTGGCGGTCATTGCTCTATTGGCGCTTTGGGGCCAAACGATTTTTGCCGTGGCTATCCTGGCCGCAGTGTTCGGTCAGCTGATGGCAATGCGCGTCTTGCTGAGAGACCCGAAGGCAAAGGCACCTTGGTACAACGGCACCGGCGTTTCGCTTTACGTCGGTGGCATGATGGTCGCGGCCTTTGGTCTGCGTGGATTGGAGGCTGTGCTATGAGCAACTCCGGATATCTTTCATGGATTAGCATTGTCCGGCTGGGTCTGGTTCAGATGTGTTTGGGGAGCATCGTGGTTCTAACGACCTCGACTCTGAACAGACTGATGGTGGTCGAGCTGGCGCTGCCTGCGATCCTGCCGGGCCTGTTGGTGGGCCTGCATTACGGTATTCAGATTTCCCGCCCCCATTGGGGTTTCCTGTCAGATGCGACGGGGCGGAGGACGCCATGGGTTATCGGAGGCATGGCGATCCTTGCCTTAGGAGCCTTGGGTGCGGCGTTCTGCATCCCGCTCTTTGGTGAAAGCTTCTGGTTGGCACTGTTCCTGTCGGTCCTCTCATACACAGCGATTGGCCTGGGTGTCGGCGCGTCGGGCACGTCATTGCTGGCTTTGCTGGCAACGGCCACAGCGCCACGCCGCCGAGCGGCGGCTGCAACGATCACTTGGCTGATGATGATTGCAGGGATCGCAGTTACCGCAGCTTCTGTCGGCGCGATGCTGGATCCCTACAGCCCGACCAGACTGCTTGTCATCGTCGCGTGTGTCGGGATTGGCGCTGTTGCGCTGACGTCGCTGGCGACATGGCGCATCGAGGCTGGTGTCCAAACCGAGACGCGGCCATCCAGAGCCAAACCGCGGTTCCGCGACGCGCTGCGCGACGTCTGGGCGGATGATGCAGCGCGCAGGTTCACTGTGTTTGTCTTCCTGTCGATGACCGCCTTCTTCATGCAGGAATTGATCTTGGAACCCTATGCAGGGCTGGTGTTTGGCTTTACCCCGGGCGAGTCCACATCCCTGTCCGGGGCACAAAACGGTGGCGTATTCCTTGGGATGCTTTCGGTCGGGATCGCGGTAACTGGGCTGAGGATCGGATCGCTGCGGGGTTGGGTGGTTGCGGGTTGCCTGGGTTCGGCGCTCAGTCTTGGGATGATCTTCGCGATGGGCCAGGTGGGGCCGGGCGCCCCGCTGATATGGGCCGTTGTGGCGCTTGGGTTCTTCAATGGCATGTTCGCCGTGGCTGCAATCGGCGCGATGATGGAACTGGCTGGTGAGCATGCCAGCGGACAAGAAGGCACGCGTATGGGTCTTTGGGGAGCCGCGCAGGCAATTGCAGCAGGTGTTGGTGGTTTGCTGGGCGCAGCGGCGGCGGACGTGTTCCGGTCGGCCATGTCGGATGCAAACGCGTTTGGGGCTGTCTTCCTTGCGGAAGCTGCCTTGTTTGTCGCCGCCGCAATCCTTGCCGTTCAAGTCATTCACGAAACGCGACGTGACACGCACGTCGTTGCGGGAGAATAGCCATGTATGATGTCGTAGTCGTCGGTGGCGGCCCAGCCGGAGCCACAGCCGCTGAAGATCTGGCAAAGGCCGGGCACAAGATTTGTATGCTGGATCGGGACGGACGGATCAAACCGTGTGGCGGGGCGATCCCGCCTCGGTTGATAGAGGACTACAACATCCCTGACGCGCAATTGGTGGCCAAGATCAACACGGCGCGCATGATCTCTCCGACCGGGCGGCAAGTGGATATTGCCATCGAAAACGGCTTTGTCGGAATGGTCGACCGTGAGCATTTTGATGAGTTCCTGCGCAGGCGGGCACAAGCCGCCGGTGCGCAGCGCCATACGGGGACATTCCTGCGGATCGAACGGGACGAGCGCGGCCCGTCGGTGGTCTATCGGGACAAACAGAGCAAGGAAGAGGTCAAGCTGCCCACGCGGCTGATCATCGGCGCGGATGGCGCCAGGTCAAACGTAGCGCGGGCCGAGGTTCCCGGCGGTGACAAAATTCCCTATGTCATTGCGTATCATGAGATTATCGAAGCGCCTGAGGCCGTGAACGCTTATGATCCGACCCGATGCGACGTGGTCTATGACGGGTCGATTTCTCCGGATTTCTATGGCTGGGTATTCCCACACGGCCGCACCGCCAGCGTTGGCATGGGGACAGGTATCAACGGGTTCGACCTCAAGAAAGCGACGAAAGAGTTGCGGTGCGCATCGGGGCTTGAGGAATGCCGCACCATCCGCCATGAAGGCGCGCCGATCCCTCTAAAACCGTTGGATCGCTGGGATAACGGGCGCGACGTTGTGCTGGCTGGAGATGCTGCAGGGGTGGTTGCGCCCAGTTCTGGCGAAGGGATTTATTATGCAATGGTCGGCGGCACAGTTGCGGCGACGGCTGCGCAAGCCTGCCTCGCCTCGGGCAGGGTTTCCGACCTTAAACTGGCGCGGCGATTGTTCCTGAAAGAGCATAAGACGGTCTTCCGTGTGCTCGCATCGATGCAAAACGCCTATTACCGCTCGGACGATCGGCGCGAGCGGTTCGTGTCGCTGTGCCATGACATCGATGTGCAGCGCCTGACGTTCGAGGCCTATATGAACAAAAAGCTGGTCAAGGCACGACCAATGGCGCATGTGCGCATCGGACTGAAGAACCTTGCACATTTGACAGGGCTGGTCCGGGCGGAATTCGTATGAACACGATGATCCCCGCTTGGTTCGACGGTGAGCTGAAACCCGTCGAAAAACTAAAAGTGCATCAGCTGGGCCTGCGTCACAAAGCGGTTTCGGTCTTTGTTATGCAGGGGTCAAACCTGCTACTGCAAAAGCGGGCGGCGTGCAAGTATCACACACCGGGCCTCTGGGCCAACACCTGTTGTACACATCCCGATTGGGGTGAGATTCCTGTCGATTGTGCCACCCGACGGTTGCGCGAAGAGATGGGGATCACCGGCCTTTCACCTCGCTTTTCCACTGTATTGGAATATCGCGCAGACGTGGGGCAGGAATTGATCGAGCATGAGCTGGTGGATGTTTTCTGTGCCGAAGCAACTGCGGATATGACCGTTCAACCAAACCCGAACGAGGTGTCTGACACGCGCTGGGTTCACGTGAATGAGCTGAATGCAGAAATCAATCGAGCACCAGAGGCGTTCACGCCCTGGTTAAAAATCTACATGCGCAACCACGCGCACCGGATTTTCAAGCCAACGCTCATGGCTGACCTTCTGGCTTAACCCGCATACGTTTATTCGGCTGAAGGGTTATAGAGCATCCGCCGACCGCCTGAAATCACCGAGTTCTTCCGCGGTTTGTCTGACAAAAGTTTGAACGGCAGTATGCGCTGAGACATATAGCGTGTCCCTGTCATGGCCGAGCGTTTGGTGCGGTGTTTGGTCAGTATTTTCCAATGCAACGCGGCCGAAACCAAACCTCGGTCGGCATTGGCTCGGGGGTTCATATCAGGTGTCAAAAAACGTGGGTGATCCATCAAGATTTTCTGACGGATGAACAGGTCCATGTCCGGTTCGTCGCGAATGTACTGAGTTTCGGTTTCCACCTTTGCAGGAACGCTTTCAACACTGTCCATGATCGCAAGGGCGTTCCGAGCGGCTCCAAACGGGGTGAAAGGCGCACGCATCACAATCAGCCGAGACCCTTCTTCCTTGAGCATTTTAACGTAGATTTTGGCGGTTTCTTCGCTGACACGGGCGGCAACAATCTTGGCCAACAAGCCGCGCCCGCCCCCTTCGAACATATCAAAATTCGCCTCGGGATGGCCAGCCTCGCTTAGCGCGGTCATTACGCCTTGGGCTGTCGCTTCGGCTGCGTATACTCTTGATATTACAGTCGTCATGATCGCTCCTGTTCTTTGGTTCAAGGTCGTTTGGCGGCGTGTTTCACAGTCAGTTTCGTCGGCGTATCATCTAAGGTAGGCCGAATTGTCGGTCTGGGTAGAAGGCAATCGCATCAGTGGCAGCACTGCGACCAACGCAAGAGCAAGGAAAAGGATCTGCATCGAAAAGACGGGTAGATATGCCATTCCTGGTGCGAAGTGATGATCGCCTTGCAACTCAAGCATCATATCCCGGATGACACCGCCCAAGGCAACGCCAGCCCCGGCTGCTGTCGCCTGCACAGCGCCCCAGGCCCCAAGCGCCAGACCGGTTTGAGATTTAGGTGCGGATCGCATGGTGGCGGTCAGCGTGCCATGGCCGAAAAGCCCTGCGCCTACTCCGGTGGCAAAAGTGCCAAAGACAAACAGGCCCAGCCAGTCCAGCGGCGATGCGAGAATGATCGCGACATACCCCGGGATACCAACCAATGCCCCGATCAGACACATGTAGATAGGCGATCCGCCTCGCCCCAGAATACGGGATGCGATTGCCAGGCCAAACAGCGTTCCCAAGGCGAGTGTTGCGGTCAGTTTTGTTGTTGCTGCAACCGACATATGCAGCACCTGACCGCCATAGGGTTCAATAATCACGTCCGCAATGCCAAAGGCAAAGGTTCCCAGGGCGATCACCGCCAATAGACGCTTTGCGCCTGATCGGTTGGCAAACTGAGCCCAGGCATCCGAGAAAGTCGGCCCGACGACCTGTCGCGTGTGGCGGCCTCGGGCCTCTTGTTTCCACACTGAAAACCCGTTCAACAACACTGTTAAAACAGCGGCTCCCTGAATAACCTGAATCAGTCTTCCGGGGCTGTAATTCTCAAGCAGGGCGCCAAAAACGAAGGCGGACCCAATCATACCGATCAACAGCATGACATACATCAACCCGACGACTTTGGGCTGGTCTTCTTCCGGCACAAGATCAGTGGCTAAGGCCAATCCAACAGTTTGCACCATATGTACACCCGCGCCGACCAGAAGGAAGGACAGGGCCGCGGACGACAGGCCGATCCAGCGCGGGGCGTCTATGGCCTCGCCGTAGCCAGACAACACCAACAGCGCGAAGGGCATGATGGCGAAGCCACCGAATTGCAAAAGCGTGCCGCGATAGATGTAGGGGAAACGTCGCAAACCCAAAGCCGAGCTGTGGGTGTCGGATTTGAAGCCCACCAAAGCGCGCAGAGGTGCGAACAGAATGGGCAAGGCAATCATCACCGAGACCAAGGCGGCGGACACACCCAGTTCTACGATCATCACACGGTTTAAGGTTCCGACCAACAAAACCAATGCCATGCCAACCGTCACTTGAAACAGCGAAAGCCGCAACAGGCGGCTCATCGGGACGTCTTCGCTCGCTACATCTGCAAAGGGCAGATATCGGTTGCTGAGACGCGACAGCTTCTTCAAGGCGAATGATCGGTAGTCGAGCATTGCTGAATTCAAATCCCAAAAACTCTGGTGCCAGTCGAAAGGTATTTTCGACCGGAATGTCCGGCGCCGGAGGACACCGGACCCGTTCCACGCAGTGATCGAGGCTTAGTGGTCCGGTAGCGGAACGGCCCCCGATGCTGACGCAAGCTCTGCCGGTGCCTCGATTGTCGCGATGGCCAATGTGCCGTCAGGCAACTCGACCAGAATCCGATCACCATTTTGAGCGGCGCCTGATGCAACAAATGAGGCCTTGGCCGTTGCGTCACCATTTTCCTGTGGCAACATTGCGGTTTCATCACCGCTTCCCAGCGGTTGCCCCGACAGGAAGTCAGACACCCAGGTGGTGTTGCTGAGAACCGCTACATGGACTGCGAAAGAACCCACGGCAACAGCTGATAGGAACAGCGGAATGCCCACAGTGGGTTTAACGACGAGCCAGATTTTCGAATTGTTCATCTGTTCGCTCCTTTCATCCGAGCCAAGGCGTTGCAACCGCGACAAGGATGTGCGCAAGCAGGGCGATAACGCCGAACACGCGGGTCCCGTCGATCAGGTAGCTGTGGACCTCTTCAGCCTCACGCAAGTTGAGACCGGTTGGCCATACTTTTTCTGGGTCGTCAGACATAATTGCCTCCCGTAAGTCGGCTGTGGAAGTGAAAGTGCCCGAAATGCTTGGAACGGATCCCGCACGGCAACTCCTTCGACCGGGCGCGCACAGCCGACATGGAACGCATCAGTGACAGTCGAAGTGTCATTATTATATGACAGTTAAAACTGTCAGGTCAATTAGACAGTTTGCGAAGCCACGATCTTGCGTCTCTACATGGGCTCACATTCGCCCGGCCCAGCGTTTTTGATCTATGTCAACAAGTAATGACACAAAAAGTGTCAAGAAAGAATGACATAGGGAGGCTGCCATGAGGATTCTGTTTGTTCACCCAAATTACCGGTCTGGCGGAGCCGAGATAGCTGGAACCTGGCCACCGGCTTGGGTCGCGTATCTGACCGGGCATCTTCGGCAGTCAGGTTTCGACGATATTCATTTCATCGACGCCATGACCGATGAAATCCCGGACGAAGATCTTTCGATTCGAATCGCTGACCTCAAACCGGATGTTGTGGCTGTAACTGCAATCACTCCGTCGATTTACCGCGCAGAAGAAGTATTGCGGATAGCGCGCGACGTTACGCCGAACGCGATCCGTGTGTTGGGCGGTGTGCACGCCACCTTCATGTACAAACAGGTCTTGTCCGAAGCTCCGTGGGTCGACGTCATAGTTCGCGGAGAAGGTGAAGAGATTTGTACGGAACTGATGCGGGCCATCCGCGATGGCCGCTGGCCACACGACCGGCGCAAGATCAAGGGGCTGGCTTTCTGTGACGGCGATGAGATCGTTGCGACCCCTGCCGCCTCGACGGTCAAGGACTTGTCCGCCATCAAACCGGACTGGACCGTGTTGGAATGGGAGAAATACATTTACATCCCGCTTGGAACGCGTGTTGCGATCCCAAATCTTGCACGTGGCTGCCCCTTTACCTGTTCCTTTTGCAGCCAATGGAAGTTCTGGCGTGATTACAGGGTACGTGATCCAAAGGATGTGGTGGACGAGATTGAAGACCTCGTCGATAACCACGGGGTCGGGTTTTTCATCCTTGCCGACGAAGAACCGACCATCAACAAAAAGAAATTCGTGGCCTTCTGCCAGGAGCTTATCGACCGGGATCTGCCGCGCCGGGTGAAATGGGGGATCAACACGCGCGTCACCGATATCTATCGGGATAAGGAAAACCTGAAATTCTATCGCAAGGCTGGCCTTGTTCACGTGTCATTGGGCACCGAAGCCGCTGCGCAGATGAAACTGGATCAGTTCAACAAGGAAACCAAGGTCGACGAGAACAAGACCGCGATCCGTCTTCTGCGTGAGGCGGATATTTTGGTCGAGGCTCAGTTTATTGTGGGCCTGGATAACGAGACCCCCGAAACGCTGGAAGAGACCTATCGGATGGCGTGGGACTGGCAACCTGATCTTGCCAATTGGTCGATGTACACACCGTGGCCGTTCACACCACTGTTTCAGGATTTGAAGGATCAGGTGCAGGTCTTTGATTTTTCAAAATATAACTTCGTTACCCCGATCATGAAACCTGCCGCAATGGAACGCGGCGAGTTGCTGGATGGTGTAATGAACAACTACCGCCGGTTCTATATGAAGAAAGCGCTGTTCCATTACCCTTGGCGCGGAACCGGGTTCCGGCGGCGGTACTTGCTGGGGTGTCTCTATGCCTTCCTGAAGGCGGGCTTTCAAAGAACTTTTTATGATCTTGGCAAGGCCGGGTATTGGGGGCCTCAAACAAAGTCAAAAGTGGATTTCCATTTTGACGAAACCCGGCAATTGGCTGAAGCTCAGCTTGAAGACTGGGATGCCGCGGCAGACCGCGCTGCGCGCGCGGCAGAGCGGCGAGCCGCAGTGAAAGAACAGATGAAAGACCGAGCCGCTCAAAGAAGTAAAGCTCTCAAAATGCCAAGCGGGGCCCGGATCCGCGCTTGCGGTGGCGGCGATCAGCAGATGGAAGATGTCTGAGGACGGTTCAAGACACAATGGCCGCATAGGACCGAACGCGGTCCTACAACTTCTGCCACAGATCGAAATGGCCGAGGGACCATCTCGGGTCTCCGAAATGCTGGCTGAGGCAGGGATGGAGGCTGCGCCGGATGGGCGGGCGATGATCCCCGAAATACATGCTGCCCGCTTGCATCAGGTGTTGCGTCGAGACGCTCCTCAACAGGCGCAGGCAATGACCTGTGCTGCTGGTCGAGACACGGCCGCCTATATCTTGCGTCACCGTATTCCCATAACTGCCCAGAAAGTCTTGCGCGCCTTGCCAGCCGTCCTTGCCGCCCCCCTGCTTTCTAAAGCCATAGAGAAACATGCCTGGACCTTCGCCGGATCCGGACAATTCCAAAAGATAGGCGCGTGGACATTTCAAATTCACGACAACCCCATAGTCCGGGGCGAAACAAGCTCTGTCCCCTTGTGCTTCTGGCACACCGCCGTGTTTGAACATCTGTATCGGGAGTTGGTTGCACCAGATGTTTGCTGCGTGGAAACGCAATGTTGTGCGCAGGGGCGAGGTGTTTCTTGCAAGTTCGAGTTACAGCGCGGCGGATAGGCTAAGAAAGAGCCTATTCAGCTTGGTTGGTGCAGGTAGTGTTAGTGCCGCATTGGGCAGTGCAAACCCGACTCTGCCGGAACCCAACCTTTGCACCTGACGAAGAGGGTTTTTGCAGTAACGCATCACGTATTGCAGGCGTTCATCTTAGGCTGGTTCAGCGGATTTTTGTGTGGATCGGTGATTGAGTGGACCAAATTCGGCGCGCTTGACCCTGCGCCCGAAGTTCAGAATCGATACCTGTGCAGAAGCGTAGAACGTTTTTTCGATGCTCATGGTAAAACCTTGAAAAAATGGATTACACGGAGAAGTTTACCGCTAATCTGACATTGAAGGTCAGAAGTTCGTAGCACAGATCTTATGAAAGGCGATTGCTGAAGCGCGAGGAAAACTGGTTTTTCGTGAAATCGGATTCAGAACGCCAGAGGTGGATGCCAAATCCGATCATAGCGAATTGCATCAGCAGTCGTGCGATTGCGGCCCAAAGCGGTGCGACAACGGGGTCGGGGCGAAACAAGTCCCAGATGTGAAAAGGTAAGTATGCTGCGCAAAGCATCGCTGCCAACAAACCGCCATAGGCCCGAAACCGGGGCCAGAACAGGGCGATGGCGATGGTGATCTCGGCCACTCCGGCCAGAATATGGGCGGGGGTTTTGGGAATGAATGTTGGCAAAAACCCATCAAATACTTCGGGAACAACAAAATGGGTGATCCCGCCTGTCAAAAAGAAAAGGCCCAGAAGCCAGATGAACAGTGTTTTGGTCACGGGCTGTTCCGATCTTTGTGACTGACAATTGACCCGGGCGAAGCACTTGCACCGCCCGGGCCTGTTTCATGAGTGAGGGGTATTAGAGGGGGTTCGTGTGGTATTGTTTGCTTACGCGGCGTGCGCGACTGCGGGCAGGTTGAACTCAAATCCAACCAATTGCTCGCTTTTCGCCCACAACAGACGCTGCTTTTCTACGTCCAGAGCGTGGTCTTTAACCTTTGCGTCGGACACCGGGCCACGGGATTCGCCCATCTTTTGCGGGCCGTAAAATGCGCCACGTTTCGCTTCGTTTCCAGCGGCGGCAAGTACCGTCGGATATGCTCCGGCTTCGGGGCGTTGTGCCACCAGTTTATTCATCACGGCCAGCATGGCCTTCATAAAGCCGGTCGGACCTGTGGATTGCAGATTGGTGTCGGTGTAGCCGGGATGGCAGGCGACGCAGATTGCTTTGCTGCCGGCAGCCTTCAGGCGACGATCCAATTCAAACGCGAACATCAGGTTCGAAAGTTTGGACTGTGTATAAGCCTTCATCGGGGTGTATTTGGTGTCGCTCATGAAGTCGTCCAGATTCAGCGGGTCGTATTTGTGGACCAGGCTGGACAGTACAACCACGCGGCCTTCGGCAGCTTCCACCAGATCCAGCAGCAAGCCGGTCCACAGGAAATGGCCCAGATGGTTTGCACCCATCTGCAGGTCAAACCCGTCAACGGTTTTTTCCTGCGGCGTCATCATGATGCCAGCGTTGTTGATCAGACCGTCGATTTTGGAATAGCGGCCGCGCAGTTCTTCGGCCGCCTTGCGGACCGAAGACAGATCGCTTAGGTCCATCAGGATCAGGTCAGCCTTGCCTTTTGATGAAACCGAAAGCTTGCGCTGTGCCGCTTCGCCTTTCC
>NZ_JBXWSB010000100.1:0-16472 GCF_059613205.1 Ruegeria sp. BHSB064 | reverse complement strand
TCTGGCGCAGGCGCTCGAGGATTTGGAGCGTAACACAACCTTGCGGGACGAAGGATCAAGCGCGGTACGTCTGGCTGAGATCGAGCGCCTGGAAAACCTCGTCGCCGAGCGTGAGGCACAGGTTGTCGCTGCAGAAGCCAAACGCGCAGCGGTCGAACAGCAAATCGAAGAGCTGATCCCGGCGCAACTGGCCAGTGCCATCGCGCAACTGGACGCCGCACAGACCGAACTGGACAAAACAGTTATACTCGCCGGTGTCACCGGACGGGTTGAACAGTTTAGCTTGCAGGTCGGCGATTATGTCAGCCCGTTGCTGCGCCCCGCTGGTATCCTGGTGCCGTCCCATACCGGGCATGACCGTTTCCAAGCCGCGTTCAACCAGCTGTCGGCTCAGGTTATCAAACCCGGCATGATCGGTGAGTTGGGCTGTATGACCAAGCCGTTCACAGTCATACCAACGGTCGTGGTCGAAGTGCAGGATGTTATTCCTTCCGGCCAGATTCGCCCCTCGGACGAACTCAGGGATGTGCAGGCCAACAACAATCCCGGTTCGATTCTGGTGTATATGGAACCGCTGTACAAAGGAATGGCCGATGACATCCCTCCGGGCAGCAACTGTCTGGCCAATGTTTACACCGACAACCATGAGCGGTTGGAGCATGAGGATCTCGGTTTTTGGGAGGCCGCCTTCCTGCATGTGGTGGACACGATCGGTGTCGTCCACGCGGCCGGTCTGCGTTTGCGTCTGATCCTGATGCCGGTGAATACTCTGGTTCTGACCGGTCATTGATCCGGTTTCTGCAACCAAATTGCGAAGGGCCCGGCAGGTTTTGCCGGGCCCTTTGACTTTAAAGCGCTGCTTTGAACAGCTGCGTCAGGTTTTCTTTCGTCAACTCTATCGGGTTGCCCCCGCAAGAAGGATCAATGATCGCGCCTTCCACCAACTCGGGGATCGACGCTTCGGTGACGCCCAGGTCGGACAGGGTGCGTGGGATGCCGAGGCTGTCGTTGAATTCCTGCACAAAAGCGCGGAAGCCGTCAAAGCCACCATCAATGCCCAGATAAGCCGCTGCCTGCTGGAACCTGTCTGCGATGGCGGGGCCGTTGAACTCCAACACAGCGGGCATACAAACCGCGTTGGTGGTTCCGTGATGAGTGTTGAACACCGCACCAATCGGGTGGCTCATCGCATGAATTGCGCCCAGACCTTTCTGGAAGGCCGTCGCGCCCATGGCCGCTGCGCTCATCATCTGGGCGCGGGCTTCGATGTCGGTGCCATCCGCGTAGGCGCGCGGAAGGTATTCTTTCACCAGACACATTCCTTCCAACGCAATGCCCTGGCTCATCGGGTGATAATGCGGGCTGGAAAAGGCTTCAACGCAGTGCGCAAATGCGTCCAGACCGGTACCTGCGGTTATGAATTTCGGCATCCCCACGGTAAGCTCCGGATCGCAGATCACGACGGTCGGCAGCACTTTGGGATGGAAGATGATTTTCTTGGCGTGGGTTTCCGAGTTGGTGATGACGCTGGCACGCCCCACTTCTGATCCTGTCCCGGCGGTGGTCGGCACTGCAATGATCGGTGCGATCACGTCCGCGTCTGCACGAGTCCACCAGTCGCCGATATCCTCAAAATCCCATACCGGGCGCGTCTGGCCTGCCATGAAGGCAACCATCTTGCCAAGGTCCAGACCAGACCCCCCGCCAAAGGCGATCACCCCGTCATGGCCACCCGCGTTAAACGCTGCGACGCCCGCTTCAAGGTTCTTCTCGTTCGGGTTGGGATCTACGTCGCTGAACAGCCCTCGGCCCAAACCGGCAGCCTCCATAATCTCCAGTGTTGCAGAGGTAATCGGCAGGTCGGCCAAGCCCTTATCTGTGACCAGCAGAGGCTTTTTCATACCGGCCGCAGCGCAGGCTTCGGGCAGTTCCTTGATGCGCCCTGCTCCGAATTTTATGGCGGTCGGATAAGACCAGTTTCCAACAAGTGACATGTCAGGTTTCCTTTGTAATTTGTAACCTGCTCGGGCGAGGGGGTCAGACCCGAGCAGGCCGTCGCCCTTAGACCGTGACCTTCTTCAGGTGGTAGGATTTGGGACGGGTTAGATTGTGGTACCCAATAACCGAAAGGCCACCGCCGCGACCTGTGTTTTTGCACCCGGTCCAGCACAGGCCAGGGTCCAGATAATCCGCACGGTTCATGAATACCGTGCCAGTCTCGATCTGGTCGCCCACTCGCGCTGTGCGATCTACATCACGGGTCCAGAGGCTGGCGGTCAGGCCAAACTCGCTGTCATTCATCAGCGCGATAGCTTCGTCATCCGACGAGACCTTCATGATGCCCACAACCGGCCCAAAGCTTTCATCCCGCATCACGCGCATGTCATGGGTGACATTGGTCAGGATTTGCGGGGTCAGATAGGCGCCGCCATCGTCCTCAGGGAACGTCTCGATATGCGCAACCGCGCCTGCCTGAACCGCTTCGGCAATCTGCGCGCGCACTTCGTCAGCGAAACGCACATTGGCCATGGGGCCGATGGTCGTTTCAGCGTCCAGCGGGTTGCCCAGTTTATAACCTTTCACGATCTCCACCGCCTTGGCGACAAAATCATCGTAAAGGCTTTCGTGGACGTAAATCCGCTCGATCCCGCAACAACATTGGCCGGAATTGAACATCGCGCCATCAATCAACGTATCGACGGCGGCATTCAGATCGGCATCTTCCATGACATAGCCCGGATCCTTGCCGCCCAGTTCGGTGCCTACGCCAGTAAAGGTACCAGCCGCCGCGCGCTCCATCGCCTGGCCGCCACCGACCGAGCCGGTGAAGTTCACGAAGTCAAACGCATTGCCTGCGATCAGGTCATTTGTGACGTCATGGCTGAGGAACACGTTCTGGAACACATCTTCAGGCACACCGGCTGCATGGAAGGCTTGCGCCATCCTCTCACCGACCAGAAGGGTCTGCGTGGCATGTTTCAGGATCACCGTATTGCCCGCGATCAGTGCGGGCGCGACGGTGTTGATCGCTGTCATGTAGGGATAGTTCCAAGGCGCCACCACAAACACGACCCCATGCGGAATGCGCTTGATGTAACGTTTGAACGTTTCGTCCTCGCCCACCGCGATATCAGCCAGAGATACTTCTGCTATCTCCGCCATATGGCTGGCGCGTTCGTTGAAACCACCAAACTCGCCGCCGTAACGCACGGGACGGCCCATCATATGGGCCAGTTCGGGGACGATCTCGTCATTCATAGCGCCCACAGCCGCTACGCCAGCCATGACAAGATCAATCCGCTCCTGCAGCGGTCGCGCGGCCCAATCTGCCTGAGCGGCCCGCGCCCGGCCTGCAACCTCAAACGCGGCATCCCGAGACAACACGTCTCGTTCCGCAAAAACCGATCCATCAATCGGCGAGACACATTTCAACATCTGCCCCATCTTCACTCCATTTCCGAAAGAAACAGGATCCCTGCTTCATCTGGCCAAAAATACCTCGGGGGTCTGGGGGCAGGGCCCCCAGCCAGTACCCTACGCCCGCTCAAACCCGCGGGCGACTTCCCAATCGGTAACCACGCGATCGAACTCCTCGATCTCGACTTCCGCGGCACGTGTGTAATGATCGACCACATCGTCTCCCATGGCCGCCCGCAACATGGCCGAGCCGTGCAACGCATCCCGTGCGGCACGCAGGTTGCCTGGGATCATACCTGTATCGCCCTGATAAACGTCACCCGTGGTGGGCGGTTGCAGTTCCAACCCCTCTTCAATCCCCGCGATCCCGGCAGCCAGCATCCCGGCCATCGCCAGATAAGGGTTCATGTCCGACCCCGGGATCCGGCATTCCACCCGCACGGCTTTGGTACCGTCCCCGCACAGCCGGAAGCCGGCGGTACGATTGTCCACTGACCAGATGATCCGCGTTGGCGCGAAAGTGCCCTTCATGAAGCGTTTGTAGCTGTTGATGTAGGGGGCCATGAAATAGGTGTAGTCCGCGGCGTATTTCAACAAACCTGCCATGTAGCTCTTCATCAGAGCTGACATACCCAGGTCATCTGCTGCGTCATAAAACGCGGGTTTGCCTTCTGCCCAAAGCGATTGATGCACGTGGCTGGAACTGCCAACCTTCTCATGGTGCCATTTCGGCAGGAAAGTCGCGGCATGGCCGTGCTGCCAGGCGATCTCTTTCACGGCATTTTTGGCGATCGAATGATACTCGGCCGTGTCCATTGCAGGCGCATATTTGATGTTCAGCTCTTCCTGTCCGGTCTCGGCCTCGCCTTTTGAGTTTTCGACCGGAATACCTGCGTCCCACAAATGATTGCGGATCGGGCGCATCACGTGTTCTTCTTTGGTGGTTTGAAGAATGTGATAGTCCTCGTTGTAACCCGAGATTGGCTCCAGATCGCGGAAGCCTTCCTTGCGGATCTGGTCAAAGCTTTTTTCGAACAGGAAAAACTCAAGTTCAGTGGCGCACATGGCCTCGTAGCCCATGTCTTTCAGACGGTTCACCTGTTTTTTCAGAATCGAACGCGGTGCGTGCGGAACCTCTTGATGCGTGTGATGGTCCAACACATCGCACATCACCATGACTGTACCCTCAAGCCAGGGCACCGGGCGCAGGGTGCTCAGATCAGGCTTCATGACATAGTCGCCATAGCCGCGTTCCCAACTGGTCGACGCGTAACCGTCTGGCGTGGCCATCTCTAAATCGGTGGCCAACAGGTAGTTGCAGCAATGCGTCTCTTCCCATGCGCCCGCCACAAAGTGACCCGCATGAAAGCGCTTGCCCATCAATCGTCCCTGCATGTCGACCATGCAGACCAATACCGTATCCACCGTACCTTCAGAGACTTGCGTCTTCAGATGTTCGAACGTGAGCATGTGCCACCTTTTTCTTTGCCGAGTTCAACTTTCGGCCATTCGTCCTGATCGACCTGCCCCTGAGACGGGACAGGTCAAGTTTGCAGCTAATTAACCGTAGCGATAAGGCCGTCCAGCCTTGAGCATGTCGGCATTGTATTGCTTGAAGATTTCAACAACCTTCGCCTTCGTCTCGGACTCGGCTGCGATCTCATCCCAGAATGCAACGGCTGCTGCCTCGACAGTTGCCCATTCTTCATCGGGGATCGATGTCAGTTGCAGTTTGTCACCGTTGACACGCAAGCTGGCCTCGCCACCCCAATACCACCATTGGCGATAATAGTGCGACTGATCGGTACAGACGCGGAACAAGGTCTGCAGGTCTTCAGGCAGCTCATTCCAGCGATCCATATTGGCGAAGAATGAACCCGCCCATGCGCCCGAGATGTTGTTGGTCAGGAAGTAATTGGTCACATCCGCCCAGCCCACGGTGTAGTCTTCGGTGATCCCTGACCACGCGATACCGTCCAGCTCGCCGGTTTGAACCGCGACCTCGATGTCTTCCCATGGCAGAGTCACCGGCACGACGCCGAACTGCGACAGGAAGCGGCCCGCTGTCGGGAAGGTGAAGACACGCTTGCCCTGAAGGTCGGCAAGGCTGTTGATCGGGTCCTTCGTGGCGAAATGGCAGGGATCCCAGGCACCGGCCGAGATGTGCTTGACGCCAACTTTCGAGTATTCCTCGTCCCAGATTTCGTTCAGGCCGTATTGGTTAAATAGAACAGGCACGTCCAACGAATAGCGAGACGCAAACGGGAAGTAACCGCCGAATACGGTGACTTCGGTGGGCGAGGCCATCGAGTCGTCATCCGACTGCACCGCATCGATCGTACCGCGCTGCATGGCACGGAACAGCTCGCCTGTGGGTACCAGCTGGTCTGCATAGAACAGCTCAATCTGCATCCGATCACCGGCGATGGTGTTGAACATCTTGATGGCCGGATCGATCACGTGTTCGGCCAATGCCGGTCCTGCATAAGTCTGCATCCGCCATCTGATCGTTGATTGCGCCAGTGCAGGCGTCGCCAGTGCGGCTGCGGGCGCGGCTGCTGCGCCTTTCAGAAATGTACGTCTGTTTGTCATTCTCTCTCTCCGTTGGTCAGTTTCAGCAATGCGGGGGCTACCCGCGATGCCCCGGTTTGGTCCGGGATCATTTGTTGTAAACGTATTCTGGCAACCACAGCGCGATCTGCGGGAAGGTCATGATAATGGCCAGTGCAAGCGTCATCACCATCACGAAGGGCAGGATCGATCCGTAAATGTCACGCAGTGAGATCTCCGGTGGCGCCATTGCGCGCATCAGGAACAGGTTATAGCCGAAAGGCGGTGTCATATACGCGATCTGGGTCGTGATCGTGTACAGCACGCCATACCAGATCAGGTCGAAGCCCAATGCCCCCACCAGCGGCACGTATAGGGGGGCAACGATGACCAGCATGGCTGTGTCGTCCAGAAAAGTACCCATCAGGATAAAGCTGAGCTGCATGAAGATCAGGATCACCCAGGGGTTCAGGCCCAGACGTTCAGTAAACAAGTTCTCGATCGCGCGCACCGCGCCCAGCCCATCGAACACGGCGCCAAAGGCCAGCGCTGCCAGGATGATCCACATGAACATGCAGGTGATGCCCAGTGTCGAGCGCACCGAGGTTTCGAACACGTCGCGGGTCATCCGGCCCTTTAGCACCGCAGCGACGAACGCCGTCAATGCGCCGATGGCCGAACTTTCAACAAGCGAGGTCCAGCCGTTTACGAACGGCACCATCATTGCGGCAAATATGCCCAACGGCAGCAAACCTGCGCGAAGCAAGCGCAGTTTTTCCGCAATGGGAACATCACGTTCTTCTGCTGATAAAGCAGGCCCCAGCGCCGGATTAATCCGGCAGCGGATCACAATGTAAAGGATGAACATCGCCGCCATCATCAACCCGGGCAGCAACCCTGCCAGCCACAGCTGACCAACCGGCTGACGGGCGATCATCGCATAAAGCACCAAGACCACCGAAGGCGGTACAAGAATGCCCAGTGACGATCCGGCTTGTATCACCCCCGTCACCATCTTCTTGTCGTACCCACGTTTCAGCAATTCCGGCAGCGCAATCGTGGCACCAATAGCCATGCCTGCAACACTTAGACCGTTCATGGCCGAGATCAGAACCATCAGGCCAATTGTGCCGATGGCCAGACCACCGTTGAGCCCACCCATCCAGACGTGGAACATCTTGTACAAGTCGTCTGCGATTTTGGATTCGGCCAGCACATAGCCCATGAAGATGAACATCGGCAGCGTCAGCAGCGGGTACCATTTCATCAGCTTCATGGCGGCTGAAAAGCCAATATCGTACCCGCCACGATCACCCCAAAGAAACAGCGCAGCCATGACAGCGACAAAGCCAATCGCTCCAAAAACGCGCTGCCCTGTCAACAGCATCAGCATCATGGTCGAAAACATCAGGATGGCGATCATCTCGTATGACATCAGATCACCTCGCGCGGGATGTCATCGCCCTTGAGGCGCAGAATGTCTTTGAAGAGTTCCGAGATGGCCTGAAGCAACATCAGGAACAGCCCCACGACCATGATCACCTTGATTGGCCACAGGTAAGGACGCCACGCCGTTGGGCTGCGCTCGCCATATTGCAGCGAATAACTCAGCGAGTCGAAGCCGCCATAGATCATCACACCCAGATAGACGATCAGGAAGAACACCGTGATCGCATCGGTCCAGGCCCGTCGACGGTTGGACCATTCGCTATACAGCAGGTCCATTCGGACGTTCGATCCCATCTGAATGGAATAGGGACCGCCGAGCACATAATAGGCCACCATCGCAAACTGGGCCATTTCAAGAGTCCAGAGAGACGGCAAAAAGAACGTCTTCGAGATCGAGGACCAGAGCAGAATGCCCATCATGACGAATATGCCATACATGACCACTCGCCCGATCCAACGGTTCGCACGATCAATGACCGCCACATATCCCCGCATGAATTTCATTGAGATACTGCCTCTGTCATGCTGTGGCCTCGGTGTTTGACAAGGCAGAAATGACGGATTGCAGGATCGGCGTGAGCAGCCCTGCCATACGATTCACACCCGCAGGAGTGTCGATTAGGTCATTGCGCACCTCGATCATCACATTGGGCAATCCGCGTTTGATCGCGTGTTCCTGCAATGTATGTGTGACGCCGTCGGTGGCCGAGTAGGGTTCGTTCAGCGCGACCTTCAGCCCGGTGTCTTGCGCCTCTTGCAACATTATCCAGGCCGCGCGGTCGTCTTTGTCATGCAAAATACCCAGCTCAACCATGCGCCTCTGTCCCTTGTAGATCGGGGTAAAGCTGTGGATCGTGATGACCACCGGCGGCTCGTTTTTTGCGTCCAGGGTGGAGGACAACAGGTGTCGGAAAGGTTCATATACGTCCCGTACGCGTTGGGCGCGCTGGGCTGCTGTCAGGTTCATGTTGCCGGGTACCGCAAACACTTCGCTGAGCTGCGGCATGGCGTCTTCACGTTCCGGCGGGCGGTTACAGTCATAAACAAGACGACTGACGCGAGAATGGACCAAAGGCGCGTCCAGCGCCCCCATCAACTCAACAGAAAGCTCCATTGCGCCAATATCCCATGCGGCATGGGACCGGGCCGCATCCTCATCCAGACCCAGGCCGTGCAAAGCGGCGGGGATGAACCGGCTGGCATGTTCGCACACCAAAACCGCATGGGCGCTGCCGCGTGCATTGAGCAGGCGTGCAGCCGGAGCCTCGATGGTTTGCAGCAATGATGACTCGGAATCGTGATGCATAGGTAGCATTTGTTACAGCAGTTTCCCAACTGTCAAGAAAATTACTGTAGACAAAATTACAGGCAGGAATATTCTGTAACAAACTTAAGAAACGAGGGTGCCGATGGCCACCGTTGTGAAGCTCGTTAAACAGCGCATTCAAGATGAACTGGATGATCTGACCCGATCAGAGCGCCAGTTGGCGTCTATCCTGTTGCAGGATTATCCGATGGCTGGACTGCAATCGATCACCAAGCTGGCTGCGGCTGCGCAGGTCTCGACCCCAACCGTTATCCGTATGGCCCGCAAGCTTGGGTTCGATGGGTTTCCGGACCTGCAGGATGCGCTGCGCGAGGAAGTGGCCGCGCAGATCAAGAAACCGATCTCGAAACGGGATGCCTGGGTCGTCGACGACGAGGCCGAACACCCGACAACGCGCTTTGCGCAGGCCGTCTGGACAAATATGCGCCACACGCTGGAGCGTCTGGACAAAGAGATGTTCGACGCTGTGGCCCAATTGCTCGCTGAAACGGACCGGCACCTTTACGTGGTAGGGGGCCGCATCACGCGATCCAACGCGGATTACCTGTTCAATCACATGCAGATCATCCGACCCAATGTGACCATGCTGGGCAATTCAGCCAATGTTTGGCCGCAGTACCTTTTGGACATGGACGCGTCCTCGGTCCTGGTGATCTTTGACATTCGGCGGTACGAGGCGCATCTCGAAAAACTGGCGCAGGTTGCTTCGAGCCGGGGCGTGACAGTTGTACTGTTCACTGACCAGTGGGGCTCACCTATCGGCAAGACCGCCAATTACACCTTCCACGCCTTGGTCGAGGCTCCTTCAAGCTGGGATTCGACGATAGCACTGCAACTGATTTCAGAAACTCTGATTGCCGAAGTGCAGGAAGCCCGGTGGGAGGAAAGTAAGGAACGGATTGAAGAGCTGGAGCAGTTTTTTTCGTCAACCCGGATATTTCGAAATCAGGATTGAACGGTCGAATCTGATTAAGCGCTTTGGTGCAAAAATGGTGGCACAAAATTTGCCACTTCCTGCTTGACGCGCACCTGTGCATGACTTAACCAACGCAAACCATTTGCGGGTATAGCTTAATGGTAAAGCCCCTGCCTTCCAAGCAGGCTATGTCGGTTCGATTCCGTCTACCCGCTCCAATTCCCTTACTTTTCTGCGTCAAATGGCCCTTTCGAGTGGCTGATCCATGTCGTGATGCTTGACCAGAAGGGCGGCTGCGGCCAAGAAAGCGGTCACTTTCTAGCGTTCAATCCATAAGGGCCCGACATGGCAAGACAGACCGCCAACAAACCAGCTCCAGCCGCTGCCCCCGGTGCCAGCGAAGAGCGGGCCCGTTCAAAGAAAATCGGAGTGCTGGCCTCGCTCTGGCCTTTCATGAAACCCTACAAGCTGTTGATGATTGGCGCGACGCTGGCGTTGATTCTGACTGCGGGCATGACGCTGACCCTGCCACTGGCAGTGCGGCGCGTGATTGACAACTTCCGCATTCAGGATGGCGAATTGCTGGATTGGTATTTCCTGGCGGCACTGGGTATTGCCGCTGTTCTGGCTGTGGGCACCGGTATCCGGTATGCACTGGTCACGCGACTGGGCGAACGTGTGGTGGCCGATATTCGCAAGGCCGTGTTCGATCGCGTGATCGCGATGAGCCCTGAATTCTATGAACGCATCATGACCGGCGAAGTGCTCAGCCGGATCACAACAGACACTACCCTGATCCAATCGGTGCTCGGGTCTTCGGTGTCGATCGCGTTGCGCAACATGCTGATGTTCTTCGGTGGGCTGGTTTTGATGCTGCTGACCTCGGCCAAATTGACCGGGCTGGTGCTTTTGTTGATCCCGATTGTCATTGTTCCGATTCTGGTTCTGGGCCGTCGTTTGCGCGTGATCAGTCGCGAAAATCAGGATTGGATCGCAGCCTCGTCCGGAAACGCAGGCGAGGCGTTGGGCGCTGTTCAGACGGTGCAGGCCTTTACCCATGAACAGGAAAGCCGCAAGCAATTCGGAGAGATGACCGAAACCTCGTATGTGGTCTCGTTGCGCCGCATTCAGACCCGCGCGGTCCTGACGGTCATCGTGATTTTCCTGGTCTTTTCGGGCATCGTCGGTGTCCTTTGGATGGGTGCCAATGACGTGCGAAACGGTGTGATGACCGAAGGCGTTCTGGTTCAGTTCGTGATCTATTCGATCATCATGGCCGGCTCGGTTGCCGCCCTGTCCGAAATCTGGAGCGAACTTCAGCGTGCCGCCGGGGCGACCGAGCGTCTGGTCGAACTTCTGAATGCCCAAGACACCGTGTCCGATCCCATAGGGCCTGTAACTCTGCCCCAAGACGTTCGGGGCGAAATCCGGTTCGAAGATGTCAGCTTCCGCTATCCATCGCGCCCCGATACCGTCGCATTGGATCATCTGTCGCTTCAGGTTAATCCGGGCGAAACCGTCGCGTTTGTCGGGCCGTCAGGTGCGGGCAAGACAACCGTCATTCAATTGATCCAGCGCTTCTACGATCCTAATTCAGGCCGCGTCACGCTGGACGGCCATGACCTCAAAAGCCTGGATCGGGCTGACTTCCGCACCCATATGGCGCTGGTCCCACAAGACCCGGTGATCTTTGCTGCATCAGCCCGAGACAACATCCGTTTTGGTCGTTTGGACGCCTCAGATGCCGAGGTTGAAGCCGCCGCCCGCGCGGCAGCTGCACATGAGTTTATCGCCGCGTTGCCAGACGGTTATGACAGCTTTGTCGGTGAACGCGGGGTGATGCTGTCCGGCGGGCAAAAACAACGCATTGCCATCGCCCGTGCAATACTACGAGACGCGCCGGTTCTGCTGCTGGACGAGGCGACATCGGCTTTGGACGCGGAAAGCGAACGTGCCGTACAAGGCGCGGTGGATCAGATGCGCGCCGGGCGCACGACGCTGATCGTCGCGCACCGATTGGCAACCGTGAAAAAAGCCGACCGCATCGTCGTGCTGGAAGACGGCCGTATCGTGGCGCAGGGCAGCCATGATGATCTGGTGTCTCAGGACGGGCTTTATGCACGTCTGGCCCGGTTGCAATTCACCGATGGTGTTGCTGCAGAATAAGGGTGACGCGCGGGCATTTTCCCATTCGCCGTAGCGTCATTCTACATTTTACCCGTTGTCACAGCTAAGCCCTCGCTTGCGCGTGGTCAGTTTTGATCCCATCTTGGAGGCGAACAACAAGCCCGCGCGAAACGCGGGAGATCATACGGGAGGAACCACATGGCCTTTGTGGGATTGGAAGACAAAAAGCGCATGGAAGAGGAAATGGCGTGGGAGGATCGGGATTTGCCCGTCACGCTCCATCAGCTCTTGTCGCGCACGGCACAGAATTTTCCCAACCACAATGCCATCAGTTTTCAACTGTTGTCGGGGCCATCCGACAAGGCCGAGACCCTGACCTGGTCGCAATTACAGGGCAAGGTTAATCAGGCGGCAAACCTCTTCCGTTCGCTGGGTGTGGGCGAAAAGGATGTAGTGGCCTATGTGCTGCCCAACTGTAACGAGACACTGGTTACGATGATGGGCGGCGCGATTGCGGGGATCGTGAACCCCATCAATCCGCTGCTTGAGCCTGAACAGATTGCTGCCATTCTGCGTGAGACCGGCGCAAAGGTTGTAGTAACGCTGAAATCTTTCCCGAAAACGGATGTGGCCCAGAAAGTGGAGGAGGCTGTTCGCCATGCCCCCAAGGTCAACACTATTCTGGAAATTGACCTGAACCGTTACCTGACACCACCCAAATCCTGGCTGGTGCCTTTCCTGCGGCCCAAGATGGGCGACAAAGAAAAACTCGCCCATGCGAACTATAAGAACTTCAACAAAGAGCTGGCCAAGCAGCCGACGACGCTGACGTTTGAAGACAGCAAGGAAGACCGCGTTGCGTGTTACTTCCACACCGGCGGCACGACGGGTATGCCGAAAGTGGCGCAGCACAAGTATTCCGGCCTCGTCTATAATGGTTGGCTTGGCCATACGCTGCTGTTTGACGAAAACGACGTCATCATGTGCCCGCTGCCGATGTTCCATGTCTTTGCGGTGCACGTGATCATGATGGCGGCCGTGTCCTCGGGCGCGCATGTGATCTTCCCGACACCAGCCGGGTATCGTGGCGACGGCGTTTTCGACAATTTCTGGAAGCTGATCGAACGCTGGAAGGTGAGCTTTATCATCACTGTGCCCACCGCTATCTCGGCCAAGATGCAGCGTCCGGTCGATGCCGATATCTCAAGCGTGAAAACGGCCTTCTCGGGCTCGGCCCCGTTGCCGGTTGAGTTGTTCCGTCGCTTTGAAGAAGCCACGGGCGTCACCATTGTTGAAGGCTATGGCCTGACCGAGGCTACCTGTCTGGTGTCTTGCAACCCTGTGGACGGTGAGAAAAAGATCGGCTCGATCGGTATTCCATTCCCTTATACGGACGTGAAAATCCTACAGGACGGGCCGGATGGACCAACGGAATGCGGTACGGATCAAATTGGTGAAATCTGTATTTCAAACCCCGGAGTCTATGCAGGCAACACCTACACCGAGGCCGACAAGAACGTCGATCTCTACCACTTTGACAAGTACCTGCGTACGGGTGATCTGGGGCGGTTTGACGAAGACGGCTATCTGTGGATCACAGGTCGCGCCAAAGATCTGATCATTCGCGGCGGCCATAACATTGACCCGGCCGAGATCGAAGAAGCGCTGTTGGGCCATGAAGCTGTTGCGTTTGCCGGTGCCATTGGTCAACCAGACGCGCATTCCGGCGAGGTTCCATGTGCGTTTGTCGAACTGGTCGACGGGGCGTCGGTCACGGAAAAAGAGCTTATGGACTACTGCAAGGTTCATGTGCATGAACGTGCGGCGCAGCCCAAGCATATGACCATTCTGGACGAACTCCCAAAAACTGCGGTGGGCAAAGTCTTTAAGCCCGATCTGCGCAAGCACGCCATCACACGTATCTATAACGGTGCGCTTGAGGCAGCCGAAGTACCGGCACGTGTTGTTTCGGTGATCGACGATAAAAAGCGCGGCCTTGTCGCGCAGCTTGACGCGAATGGATCTTCGGAAGACGATGTCTCAAAAGTGCTGGGCGCATATACCCGGCCGTGGGAATGGTCTGAGTAAGCCGGAGGGACAATGGACTATGAACGCCTGATTGACGAGGAAACCTGGGCGTTCATACGTCGCACGGCTGAAAGCTATCCCGATGATGCAGTTGATCTTTCAATTCAGGATCAGCGTCGCGTCTATGACACCATGTGTCAGGATTTCCGACAACCTCGCCCGGCGGGTGTAGAAACACAGGATCAGGCGGCTGATGGCGTTCCGGTCCGTATCTACACCGCCGGGCAACCCACCCGAACCATCGTCTATTTCCATGGCGGTGGGTTCGTTGTGGGTGGGTTGGACAGCCATGACGATGTCTGCGCCGAACTGTGCGCCCAGACAGGGTATCGTGTTGTTTCGGTTGACTACCGGTTGTGCCCGGAACACGTGCATCCCGCGCAGTTCGATGACTGTTGGACGGCGGTGAATTGGGCAGCGAGTGAATATGGCGACCCGCTGATTCTGGCCGGAGACAGTGCCGGCGGGAACCTTGCCGCAGCAGTGGCCCATCACGCGCGCGGGCGATTGGACGGCATCTTAGGGCAAGTGCTGATCTATCCCGGGCTTGGTGGCGACCGTAGTCAGGGTTCGTACCTTGAACACGCCCATGCGCCATTGCTGACATTGGACGATATCAAATTCTATGAGACTGTCCGATGTTCAGGCGATCAGCCACAGAACGACCCGACCTATGCGCCCTTGCAGGACAGCGACTTTTCGAACCTGCCACCGACTGTGGTTGTGACGGCCGATTGTGACCCATTGCGAGACGATGGGCTGAACTACTGTCAGCATGTTACCGCAGCAGGGGGCCAGGCCCATTGGATCAACGAGCCCGGCCTTGTGCACGGCTATCTGCGGGCACGGACCTCGGTAAAACGCGCTGCAGAAAGCTTCGAACGCATCTCGGTCGCTGTCGAAGCCCTGGGGCAAGGGATCTGGTCTTACGACTAAGAATTATCTTGGTGTAAAGACGCATTTGCCTTATCGCAGAAACACTTCGCCTTTCATTGTCTCTGCAATGGGGGCGCCCATTCGGCTCAGGATCGTCGGCGCCAATTGCAACTGGCTGATGACGGTCTCTGCGTCAGGCCCTTCTGCTTCGCCGAAGTAATACAGCGCCGTTTCCTGTTGCAACGGGCCACGACCGCCGTGATGGCCGCGTTCGTCCTGCCCGTGATCGGCGGTGACGATCACATCATATCCCAGCTGACGCCAGCGGGGGATGAAAGGGGCCAGCATCTCGTCGGCGACAAAGCAAGCGTGATCCATTTCTTCGCAATCGTGGAAGAAACGGTGGCCCATGCTGTCCAGCGTGCAGGTGTGCAGGATGCCATAATCCAGCCCGAAGCGCAGGCACAGATTGGTGAGTGTCCCATACAGGTCCACGTCGGATGGCGTCATCTGATTGTCTTTGCCATATCCCGTCATGCTGTGGAAACGGCCATGGTTGATCGTCTGGCTTTCGGGCTCGTCGTATTCGATGTCCCGGACATAGTCGAACGGGTGGCGATTGAAGAACTGGGACCAGTAGCTATGCGTTACTGCTCCGGTTACGCCGCCACCTTCGCGAACCTGACTGAAAACGTCCTTTTGGCTCAAACGAAAGACGTTGCCGTTGCCGGTGCAGCCATGTTCCTGCGGTGTCACACCTGTGTGGATTGACGCATAGCAACTGGCCGACGTCGAAGGCAGCACGGCCCGCAACTTCCAAACCCTTGCGTCGCCGCTGTCGACCCAGCCTTCCAGATTGCCAAACAAACGACGAAAATTGCGGTAGGGGACGCCGTCCAGAATGATGAGCAGAAGTTTGCGGTCCATGCCCGAGCCTTTCAGTAAATTCTTCAGCCGAGCCTAGGAGATTCGCGGCCCAAAACGCGACTGTTCACGCCCCCAATAGCAAAATCCCGACACCTGTCATCTGACAAAGCGCCGGGATTTTCAGATTTCATGGAACTGTCACAAGCGTGGATCAGTTCCCTGCGCTCTCCATCTTGCGATGGGCGACAACCTCTTCCAGCCAGCCCAGATGCATTTCGGGCACCGAGCTGAGCAGAAGGTCGGTATAGTCGTCAAACGGCGGGCTCAGCACCTGCGATTTAGGCCCGTAGCGGACCACGCGCCCCTGATACATAACCGCGATGCTGTCGCTGATCGCGCGGACCGTCGCCAGATCGTGAGTGATGAACAGATAGGCCACGTTCTCGATCTTTTGCAGGTCCAGCAGCAGCTTGAGAATGCCATCCGCCACCAGAGGGTCGAGCGCAGACGTCACCTCATCACAGATGATCATCTTGGGCTTTGCCGCCAGTGACCGGGCGATGCAGACACGCTGTTTCTGACCACCGGACAGCTCGGCTGGATAACGATCGATGAACTTTTCGCCCAATTCGATCTCGTCCAGCAGTTCGATGACCCGCTTGCGTTTTTCCGCACCCCGCATGTTGAAGTAGAACTCCAACGGGCGGCCGATGATGGTTCCAACGGTCTGACGCGGGTTCATCGCCACGTCGGCCATCTGGTAGATCATCTGCAACTCGCGCAGGTCTTCGCGGGTTCGGCCTTTGAGGTCTGGCGAGAGTTTGCGCCCGGCAAAGGTGATTTCACCGTCACGAG
>NZ_JBXWSB010000099.1:0-16520 GCF_059613205.1 Ruegeria sp. BHSB064 | reverse complement strand
TTCGCCCGGATGCCGCCGAAATCGTTGGATCGGAATGACTTTTCGGAAATGATAGGTCTGGTGCAGGAATTGAACGATGCCGATGCCGTGGCGACCCTGACCGGCATGTGTGCCGCCGGCGTCGTGCAGGGGATGGAGCATTGCCCGAAACCTCCGTCCTGTGTGCTGGTCACCGGTGGCGGGCGGCATAATCCGGTTTTGATGGAGATGTTGCGCGTGTCGCTGGATTGCCCGGTCGAGCCGGTTGAGGCGGTGGGACTGGATGGAGATATGCTCGAGGCGCAGGCCTTTGCCTATCTGGCGGTACGCGTGGCGCGGGGCCTGCCAACCTCGTGCCCCGGCACAACCGGTGTTCAGGCGCTGGTCGGGGGTGGGGTCGTCAGCTCAGTCTCGATGGATGCCGTTGGGTAGCGTCACCCAAAAACAGTTCAAAAAAACAACTTGTTGTGCGACGGTTGCCTCGGACCCATGGATTGAGGGCAAGGCATTATGGCGACCAAAGCAGAGCTTGAAACAGAGTTAGAGAAATTACGGCAGCGCAACGCGACGTTGGAGGCGCAGGTCGAACAGGACCCGGAGCCCGAGGACCAGCCCGAGCGCGCCAAGACATCAGATGAAATCCGAAAACTGCTTGAAGAGCATGGAATCGATCTGAGTAAGGCTCAGTCCCTGGGAGAGGACGTGGTCGAGGAATTCGGTCGCTTGCAAAAGGATTATCCGATTACTGCGTTAATTATTGCGTTTTCGCTGGGATACGTTGTCGGACGCGCGCAAGGTTAGGAGGGACCCATGAGCAGATTGAGCAGAAATCTGGTGACGATCTATCGGACGGAGCGTCTGATCGCCCGTCGCCGTCTGGCCGTGGTTCAACAGCAGACTATTTTGATGGGGATCGCGGGCATTGCCGCCCTGTCCGCGTTGGTGCTTGGGAACGTTGCTTTGTTCTTTGCTCTGCAAAACTCCATGTCTCCTGCCTCGGCTGCCGCATTATTGGCACTTGGCAATCTTGCGTTTGCCTGTCTGCTGGTCTTGTTCGCGCGACGCAGTAGCGTTGAGGATGAAGTTGCCCCGGCGGTTGAAGTTCGCGACATGGCCATTGCTGATATCGAGGATGAGCTGGAAGAGATGGCGACCGAAGCGCGCGAAGTTGTGCAGGCGGTCAAAAGCATCGGGGCGAATCCATTGGGTTCGATGACGACAGTGTTGGTGCCTTTGATCAGCATGTTGATCAAAAGCCGAAGCGGCGAATAGGGGGCGCTGCCCCCGTCGCGCAAGCGTGCCTCCCCCGAGGTATTTGGGGCCAGATGAAGAACGGATCTTATGAGTTGAGCGTTCGGGCGTAGTCTTTGGTGAATTCCGTGTAGCCGTTGGATGTGGATTTCAGGTGCGCGCGTGTCCAGTTGTGCAGCTCGGGCAAGTGGTGGAACGGGACGTTTGGAAAGGAGTGATGCTCGGCGTGGTACGGCATGTTCCAGGCCAGAAACCGTAAGACCCGGTTGGTGAAGGTGGTGCGCGAGTTTTCGAGCATGTTTGCCACCGGCGGGCAGAGGCCATGCTCGGCCAGCAGGTAAAGGCGTAAAACGGGTTGAGCGACCAGCACCGGAAGAAGCCAGACCCAGAACAGTGTCGTGCTGTAGGTCAGGCTGATGAGCGTCAAGGCATAGAGGCCAAGCAGAATGCGCGCTTCGGCCTTCATCGCCTTGTGTTGGCGTTTCGGAAGGTAAGGGGCATCCAGGTGGCCGCTTGCGTTTTGAACCAGCACCTTTGCCATTCCGCTCCAATAGGTCCAACCGCTTAGGTAAATCAGCAGGTCAGCCCAGTTCTCGGGGCGCGGTTTTCCATCCAACTCCGGGTCGCGTTTGGGGTCGTTGGTCCATTTGTGGTGGGCCAGATGGAAATACCGGAACCACGTAAAGGGCAGGGCAATTGGCACCGAGACCAGATGTCCGACCACATCGTTCAGCCAACTTGTTCGAAAAGGGGTCTTGTGGGTGCATTCGTGGCTGAGTGTAAAGAGAAACACCAGCAAAACGCCTTGCGGCAGAATCAAGACCGGCCAGAACGGGATTTGCGCCACGATTGCGGCGCTCAGGGTCGCTAGCGCTGCCAGATAAATCAACAGATGCCTCAGCCCGGCGGTGTTCGACCGGCGTTGCAATCGGTCCTTGGTCTCTGCGGGCAGAGAAGCGATCAGGTCTTTGTGGTCCATATGGGCATCGTGAAACCCGGTAAATGCCCGGTCAAGCCCGAAGGGCTAACGGCAAACCGGAGCGCCTTTGCGCTGGGCTGTATCAAAGTGAAAATGTCCAACGTGATAGCGGTCAGCGTCCGGGCCCAGCACGGTACTGAACACACCACAGGCACCACTATGCAGCTCGCGTAAAACCGCGCTTTGGGTCTTGTCTGTCCACCCGTCCTTCACCGTGATTTGTGTCCCGTCCTGAAGGACAAAGGTTGAAATATCGATGGCCCGCCCGCGTGCATGTTGGGACAGGCGCGCGCGTGGCTGGTTGTTCTGGGTCTTGCAAGCGTAGTGCCCCACAACCCGCATCCCCTTGAGCCCGCCGCCCATATCGGCAAAGGCCGGTTTGGCAACGGTTTCGATCCATGTTTTCAGCGTGACCGCCGTCTGACAATCCATCAGTGAAAACTGACTGAGGGCAACATCTGAGATCCGGTAGACCCGAACCGGTTTGGCGATGCCGCAGCCCCGAGCCTTGCTTATCAGGGTTTTGCGTGTTTCGCCCAAAATCGTCCAGTCGCCGCAGACGGCCCCGCGTTCGCGCATCCGCTCGCGCCCTTGTTCCAATTGCATGGCCGCGCATGGGGACAGGTCTTCGGGCGTCTGCGCGGCTGGTTCGGTCGTTGTGGCCTCGCTGGGCAATGAAACATCCAGCGCTTCGCCTGAATCTGCACAGTCCGGGCTGGCGCTTGCGATCCCTGCACCAAGGCAGGCAAACAGAACAGTCAGACAGACCTGCTTCATGCTCACTCGATACTCCGTCACACACGGTTACAGATACAGGATGGTCAAAGCTGGGCTGTCTGTAAACTCAACTTTTCAGAGATTTCTTGGGGCGGGCTATTCCCTTGGGATGTCAAAACCCGGTGCGGCCAGCTCAAAACCTTCGAAATCAAAGCCGGGAGAAACCGCGCAGCTGACCAATGTGTAATCGCCCGTGCTGCGCGCTGCCTGCCAATGGCCTTTCGGAGCGATCAACTGCGGTGCGCCTTTGGACAGGTCAGGTGTGAGAAGGTGATCAGCGGCGGGGCCCTTATCTGTCGCGCTGAGCGACAGAACCAGCGGTGCGCCCGCGTGGTAGAGCCATATCTCGGTGGCGTCGACCCGGTGCCAGTGACTGCTTTCACCGGCCTGCAACAGAAAATAGATGCAGGTGCCGGTGGGGCGACCTGCGTTGCTGGCGCGCCAGGTTTCAGCATACCACCCGCCTTCGGGATGACGTTGCAGGTTCAGGTGGTCGATAATGTCTTGTGCGGTCATGAGTGCCCTCTTGGTTCGGCGCGATTATGCACGGCAATCTACGATCCGCTATGGTATTCGTGCGCCCGAACAATATGTAGTGCGACATGACCCTGACGATCCCCTTCGATAACACCTATGCCCGTCTGCCGGATGCATTTTTTGCGCGGCAGGCACCGGTTCCCGTCCGTGCGCCACAGATGATCGCGTTCAACGACGATTTGGCGAAGTTGCTGCAAATTGCACCCGGCGATGTGCAGGACATGGCCGAGGCTTTTGCCGGCAATCGTCTGCCTGCTGGTGCCGAACCCATCGCGCAGCTGTATTCGGGGCACCAGTTCGGACAGTATAACCCTCAATTGGGGGATGGGCGTGCGGTGTTGCTGGGCGAAACTGTAGGCACAGATGGGGTGCGCCGGGACATACAGCTGAAAGGCTCGGGCCCCACGCCGTTTTCGCGCCGTGGTGATGGTCGGGCGTGGCTGGGCCCGGTTCTGCGCGAATATGTGGTGTCCGAGGCGATGCACGCGCTGGGCGTCCCGACCACGCGTGCTCTGGCGGCTGTGGAAACGGGTGAGACGGTGTTTCGCGAAGGCCCGATGCCCGGCGCTGTGCTGACGCGCGTGGCCAGCAGCCATCTGCGGGTGGGCACGTTTCAGGTTTTTGCGGCTCGGGGGCAATTGGACAGTTTGCGCCAACTGACGGAATACGCCATCGCACGGCACTATCCCGAAGCTGAGGGTTCAATGGGCCTGTTGCGGGCAGTGCGGGACGCGCAGGCCCGGCTGATCGCGCAGTGGATGAGCGTGGGGTTCATTCACGGGGTGATGAACACCGACAATTGCTCGATCGCGGGTGAAACGATTGATTATGGCCCTTGCGCTTTCATGGACACCTATCATCCCAACACGGTCTACAGCTCGATTGACCGGATGGGGCGCTATGCCTATTCGAACCAGCCCGACATTGCCGTGTGGAATCTGGCGCAGTTGGCAACGTCCCTGATTCAGCAGATGGATGACAAGGAGGCCGCTGTCGAACAGGCGACCGAGATCGTTCATGCCATGCCGGAACTTTTGCAGCAGAACTGGTTGACCCTGTTCCGGGCCAAAATCGGTCTGACGGCTGACGAAGACGGTGATCTGGAGCTTGTGACGGATCTTCTGAAACGCATGGCCGAAGGGCAGGCGGATTTCACCAATACCTTCCGGGCGCTGGGCAGCGATGCCGCGCGGGATCAATTTGTTGACCCGGCGAGCTATGACAGTTGGGCCGAGGGCTGGCGCGCACGATTGGAGCGTGAAGCGCAACCGATGGACGTAATGGCCACTGCGAACCCGGCGTTCATTCCGCGCAACCACCGTGTCGAGCAGATGATCCAAGCGGCGGTGCAAGGGGATTACGCGCCGTTCCATCGGCTGAACGCCGTCCTCGCACGGCCTTATGATGATCAGGATGATGCCGCAGATCTGAAACGGCCCCCGGCCAAGAACGAAGTGGTGCACGCAACCTTCTGTGGCACGTGACCGATAGGGCGACACTACTTTCGCACAATCTCCAACACTGCGGCGCTGACGATTAGCGCAGCGCCCAGAAACTCACGCAGGCCAAAGGGTTCTCCGGACAGCACGGCGGCTGAGGCTATGCCGACGACCACTTCGCTCATCAGCAGCAGGCCGACCTTTGATGGGGAAAGCTTTGTCGCAGGCCAAATCGTCATGTAGATCATGGGGAGAATGTAGAATGCCGACAGCAGAGCAAGCAGAAGAACGCGGATCGTCTCGCTGTGCGAGATGGATGGCCAAACCTGCTCGCCCAGCAATGGAAGGCTGAACAGGGACAGGATCAGCGCACCGAATACAAAGGCAAAGACCTGCCCTGAAATCGAAATGCGGCTGGCGCGGTAAAGGCCCAGCGTACCCAAGGCCCAGCATATGCCCGAAGCCAATGCCAGCCAGTCGCCCATGTTCCGCGGCCAGGGCACGAAACCGGAACCACCCAGAACAACAAACAGGCCGCCCAACCCGCAGAATAGACCAGCAAGGCGCATGAGGCTGAGACGTTCGCCCAGAAACAAAACGCCCAATACCGTGCCCCAGATCGGGGTGAGGTAGAACAGCAGGATCGACCGCACGACGTCGGTATACACAAGGCTGATGGAATACAGGCTGAACGCAGCACCGGTGAACATTCCGCTGAGCATCAGGTTGCGCCATTCCCGCACCAGCGTTTGCCGGTCGCTCCAAACAAACGGAAGCAAAGCGATCAGGGCCGCGCAGTACATGACAATCCCGGGCCACGGGCCGGTCAGGCCCTGATCCAGAAAGAACCGCACCGGGATCCAATAGAGCCCCCATAGCGCGCCGCCCATGACCAGAACCAGGCTGGCGCGTGTGCTGTTGTCCGGCTGTGTCTGATGCAGTTCCATTCAGCCCCGTTTCTTGCTGCGGGTGGCCATTCTCTTGCAATCGGATAGAGCACAGCAACAATGGGAACAATCCACAAGTGAGGGTTTAGAGTTCCTTTGCCAGTTTATCGGGCAGAGCGTGAAGATTTCTTACGAAACTATCGCAGCGCGACATCACAGAGGGGTTGTGCACGGCGACAGACGTGGCACTTTGGGTGCAAGCCCATTGGTCCAGCCTTTATGAAACCGTCTTCAACCCTGCGTATCGCCAGTTACAACATCCAGAAATGCCTCGGGCTGGATTTCCGGCGTCAACCGCAGCGCATCCTTCAGGTTATCGAACACATACAAGCCGATATCGTTGTATTGCAAGAGGCTGACAAGCGCTTGCCGCCGCGCCCTGCGGCATTGCCGCATTTCATGTTGGATGAGGCGGGTTGGCAGATCGTCGATCTGGGCGGGGCGGGAAGCCTTGGGTGGCATGGCAATGCGGTCATCTGGCGAGGTGCGGAGATTTCAGTCAGGCAGACAGGGCACCACGAGTTGCCGGGGTTGGAACCGCGCGGCGCGGTCCGGGTCGAGTTTGAAACGCAAATCGGACCGCTGCGTGTCATGGGAATGCATTTGGGGCTATTGCCTGCGTCCCGACGACAGCAGATTTCGCATATCCGGCGCTGTGATGACGATCTTGACCAGATGCCAACCGTCTGGGCCGGAGATTTCAACGAATGGTCAAGGCAACCGGTTCTGGACCATCTTGCGCCCGAGATGAGCTTTCTGCCGCCCCGACCCAGCTTTCCTGCGGCCCAACCCTTGGGCGCACTGGACCGGATCGCGCTGGGCGCAGGGGTAAAGGCCACTGCGCATGGGGTTCACAATGCGCGCCCGGCCCATATCGCATCGGATCACCTGCCTGTGTGGGCCGATCTGACACGTGCTGCTTAAGTTCACGGGAAAGCAGAAATCCCTGTGGCGAAATCCGCGCAGACATACTAAGACAGAGACCCGAGCAAGACTGAGGGGCATCATGTCGGATACGATTATTGGGCGTTGTGAGGCCAAAGGCCTGCGCATGACCGGTCAAAGAAGGATCATCGCGCAGGTGCTGGAGCAAAGCGACGACCATCCGGATGTCGAAGAACTCTATGCGCGTGCCTCTGCCGTCGACAAAGGTATCTCGATTGCGACGGTCTACCGGACGGTCAAACTGTTTGAAGAGGCCGGGATTCTGGAACGTCTGGAATTTGGCGATGGGCGCGCGCGGTATGAAGATGCCGAGCGTGATCACCATGACCACCTGATCGACATGCAATCGGGCGAAGTTATCGAGTTTGTCGACCCCGAGATCGAAGCCCTGCAGGAAAAAATCGCGGCAAAGCTTGGATATAAGCTGAAAGGCCACCGGCTGGAACTGTACGGCGTGCCGCTGGAACAAGACTGTCCCATCACGAAATGCGATTGATCTCCTCACGTTAATTCATCACGCGTGACTGGAATTGTCTTGCCCGACGCCGCCGCATCAGGTTGTTGTGCACAATAGGCACCCGAAGTGCCCTTTTCCTGTGGACGCGCATATGAACAACGTAAACGGCATTCTGCTGCTCATAGGGTCGATGGCGGCCTTTGCACTTGAAGATTTGTTCATCAAGGTCTTGTCGGTCTCTGTGCCGACCGGGCAGATCATGGTGTTCCTCGGTCTGGTCTGCGGGTTCGTGTTTGCGGTTTTGTCGCTGGTCTCGCGCAAGCGGATTTTTGATCCGGTGGCGTGGAAATTGCTGCCAATGGTACGCGCGGCAACCGAAGGGATCGGCGCAGTGACGTTTGTGACGGCACTGTCTTTGATCGATCTGTCGACGGTCGCCGCCGTGTTTCAGGCCATGCCGCTTGCTGTCACGATGGGGGCGGCACTGTTTCTGGGTGAACAGGTTGGCTGGCGGCGCTGGAGCGCCATTGGTGTTGGTTTCATCGGTGTTCTGATGATCATTCGCCCCGGTTTGGAAGGATTCCAACCCGAATCCCTGTTTGTGGTGTTGACCGTCATTGCCATTGCGGCACGGGATCTGATCACGCGCAAACTGGATGTGCGCGTGGCCTCGACCGTTGTGGCAATGCAGGCCTATATCGCCGTTGCGCTGGCCGGGGGCCTTTTGATGGCGATGTCCGGTGCATCCTTCACACCACTTCAGGATGGACAGGCCCTGCCATATTTGGGCGCCGCAGGGTTTGGTGTGATTGGATATTACGGCATTGTTACTGCAATGCGCGTGGGCGAAGCGTCGGCTCTTATGCCGTTCCGTTACACACGTCTGGTGTTTTCGATCCTTGCGGGGATGCTGATGTTTGGTGAGCGGCCAGATATTCTGACAATGGCGGGCGCGACCCTTATCATCGGGTCTGGCCTGTACACCTTTGTCCGCGAACGGAGATTGGCCCGCGAACTTGTTCCAGCCTGATCTTGTTGGCGCAAACAGAAAACTGTTAGCCCTAAAGGGCCGTAAATATGCGTGTTAGCGTTAACGGAAACGGTTTACTTTTGGGCCGGTGCTGCTATGACGCGTGCAACGACTGCAGCCATAGGGACAGGCCTCATGAGCACTATAATCGACATCCACGCACGCGAAATTCTGGACAGCCGGGGCAACCCGACAGTTGAGGTTGATGTGATTCTGGAAGACGGCACCATGGGCCGCGCGGCGGTACCGTCCGGTGCGTCCACAGGCGCGTATGAAGCCGTTGAAAAGCGCGACGGTGACAAGGCGCGTTACATGGGTAAGGGCGTACTTGAGGCTGTCGCTGCCGTGAATGGCGAGATCGCCGAAGAACTTGTAGGTTTTGACGCAACAGAACAGGTGGCCATCGATCAGGCGATGATTGAGCTGGACGGAACCGAAAATAAGGGTCGTTTGGGCGCAAACGCCATTCTGGGTGTCTCGCTGGCCACGGCCAAGGCCGCAGCAGATTTCACCACACAGCCGCTGTATCGCTATGTGGGCGGCACCTCGGCCCGCGTTCTGCCGGTGCCGATGATGAATATCATCAATGGCGGAGAGCACGCGGACAACCCGATCGACATTCAGGAATTCATGATTATGCCGACCTCGGCCGCAAATATCCGCGAGGCGGTGCGCATGGGGTCCGAGGTGTTTCATACACTGAAGAAAGAGCTCTCGGCAGCTGGTCTGGCCACCGGAGTTGGTGATGAGGGTGGCTTTGCACCGAACATCGCATCCACGCGCGAGGCGTTGGATTTCATTCTGAAATCCATCGAAAAAGCAGGTTACAAACCGGGTGAGGAAATCCACCTGGCGTTGGACTGCGCAGCGACGGAATACTTCAAAGACGGCAAATACGTTCTGGCAGGTGAGGGGATTTCACTGTCTTCCGAAGAAAACGCAGCCTATCTGGCGGCGTTGGTCAACGACTATCCGATCATCTCGATCGAAGACGGCATGTCCGAGGATGACTGGGACGGCTGGAAAGCCCTGACCGACGCCATCGGCGACAAGGTGCAGCTTGTGGGTGACGACCTGTTCGTGACCAACCCCGCACGTCTAGCCGAAGGGATCGAACGCGGCTGTGCGAACTCGATGCTGGTCAAGGTGAACCAGATCGGTTCGCTGACCGAGACCCTGCGCGCAGTCGATATGGCCCACCGCGCGCGTTACACCAACGTGATGTCCCACCGCTCGGGCGAGACCGAGGACGCCACCATCGCCGATCTGGCTGTGGCGACCAATTGCGGTCAGATCAAAACCGGCTCGCTGGCGCGGTCGGACCGCTTGGCCAAATACAACCAGCTGATCCGCATTGAGGAATCGCTGGGCGAAGTTGCGGAATATGCGGGAGCGTCGATTCTTCGCAAATGACCCGTCTGGTGCTAGGCTGAATCTCGGACGATATCCGGGGGTCACGTCTTGCTGAAAATTATTGAACCAGAAACGCCGGACCAGCTAAACGCGGTTCGGCGTTTGTGTTGGGACTACCGGGATTTCCTGCTGACCCTGGATGAGCGATCCGTGCAGATCGTCAAAACATTTTACCCCAGGGACAAATACGCCCGTTTAATGGACGCAATCGAGGTGGATCACGCACCGCCCGACGGTGGAATCAAGTTGGCCATGCTGGAAGGAGAGCCGATTGGTTGCGGCATGTTTCATACAATCGCGCCCGGCGTGGCCGAGATAAAGCGGGTGTATGTGACGGATGCGGCAAGAGGGTCTGGCGCAGGGTGTGCGATCATGCTGTCGCTGATTGAAACCTGTCGGGATCTTGGCTTCGATCATATCCGGATGGACACCGGAAAACCGCTGAAAACCGCGACTCGGTTATACCTGTCTTTGGGGTTCCATTTGCGCGACGCTTACTACGAGGTTCCGGAAGTTGCCCAAGACAACCTTCTTTTTTTTGAAATGCCACTCACGGAAGTCAAAAAAAGTAAAAATATCGATAAATGAATTTAATCAGCGCGTTACTCGCCGTCATGGCCTGCTTTGATCGCGGTAAGTCAGCTTAAAAATAATTATGTGTGAACTTGTTACTAACAAAGTCCACTCTGAATCCCGTAACCTCGGTTCATTGCAGAAAGGGGGCTAAGATGTCTGTATCAAAATTCCTTCTGATGATCGCCGCAACGTCCATTACCATTCTGTCCGCGTGTGCGGGTCCGGGAACCTACCCGATAACCGGGGAAGAAGTATCGGCGAATGATCCGGTTCAGGATATGAATCCCGCCAATATCTTCCGGGGAGAATCGCGCTAAAGCGCCTTGCTCATCAGCATGTACTTATCGCGGGGTCTGAACCCGGTACGCAGGTACAGTTTCTGAGCGGCCTCGTTGGTTCTGTCCACTTCAAGGTGAAGCGCGGTCAGACCTGCTCCGGCCAGTGCTTTTGGAAGATCCAGTAAAACCTCGGTGGCGATGCCACGGCCGCGTACGGCAGGGCGGATATAGATTTCATCTACGAACCCGTCCATGCCGCCGAACTCGACTGACCAGCCAAAGGTCAGGATGATATAGCCCAACGGCGCGCGTCCCGGGCCAATCAGATAGACACAGCCATGGGGGATGCCTTCCAGCAAGGGGGCCAGGGCGTTTCGGGTCTTGTCGGCGTCCTGTTCGATCCGCGCTTCGGTGTGAAACGCAGTAACCAGCGCCATCAGGCGGTCCAGATCTTCGGGGCGCGCAAGGCGCAGAGCGGCGCTCATAGTCGGGCCAGCCTTTCTGTCAGCAGGGCAAAAAAGCCGTCCGCGTCGAGGTCGCCAACAAACAGCGCATTGGGTGCACGGTCAGTCACGCCCCACCAATCGGCGACAGTCATGCCCATGGTCAGTTCCGACCGGGTCTCAACCTCGACATTTACATGACGGCCCGAGAACAATTCGGGCCGTATCAGATAAGCGGTCACGCAGGGGTCATGCAGAGGGGCACCCGCACTGCCGTATTTTTCCTTGTCGAAGCGTTCAAAAAAGTCGGTCATTTCCGCCACTGCAATGCCGACCTTGTTTCCCAATGCCCGGAACGCATCATTACGGGGTTTGGTGACCAGCGCCTTGTGAGTGACATCCAGCGACATGACCACGATGGGCCTGCCGGATCTGAAAACAATATCAGCGGCTTCCGGGTCGACATGGATGTTGAATTCGGCCGTGGGGGTGATGTTGCCCACTTCGAAATAGGCACCGCCCATCAGAACGATTTCCTGCACCCGATCGACGATGTCGGGGGCCTTGCGGAACGCCATTGCGATGTTGGTCAGCGGCCCCAACGGGCAAAGAGTCACGGTGCCTGCTTCATGTTTGCGCAGCGTCTCGATGATGAAATCAACCGCATGTCCGTCCGCCAGAGGCATTTCAGGGTCTGGCAGAACGGGTCCGTCCAACCCGGTTTTGCCATGTACATGTTCTGCCGTGACCAGAGGGCGGATCAGAGGGCGGTCGCAGCCCGCATAGACAGGTACATCCGTCCGGTCTGCCAGTTCGCAGACGATGCGCGCGTTCTTGGCGGTCAGCGTCAGCGGCACATTTCCGGCAACGGCCGTGATGCCCAGAACCTCGATCTCATCCGGGCTGGCCAGGGCCAGCAGGATGGCGACGGCGTCGTCTTGTCCGGGGTCGGTGTCGATGATGATTTTGCGCGGTGCCATTGTGCCTCCGGGGTCTTGAAGCGCGGACACTCGCAAGTGTCACCGCACTTGTCCAGCAGTTTCAGGCCCCGGTCGGCGCGTCCACCGGCGGGAGTTTGCCATTGGCGCGATGCTCTTCGGTTTTAACCTCGTCCCAAAGCGCATCCATTTCAGCAAGATCGCTTTGCGCGGGGGTTTTGCCGCGCTCGGCCAAGCGGGCTTCGACCTGTTCAAAGCGGCGGGTGAACTTGGCATTGGTGCGGCGCAGGGCGGCTTCGGGTTCGATACCCAGATGGCGACCCAGATTGACTATCACAAACAGGAGATCGCCGAATTCGTCCTCCAATGCATCGGCGTCCATCGTATCGCGCGCTTCTTCCAGTTCAGCCGCTTCTTCGGTGATCTTGGCCAGCACATGGCTGGCATCGGGCCAGTCGAATCCCACGCGGGCCGCACGTTTTTGCAGTTTGTGCGCGCGCAGCAGGGCGGGAAGGTTCGCCGCGACACCGTCCAACGCGCCCTTTTGTTCCTTACCTGCACGCTCGGCGGCCTTGATTGCTTCCCAATCCCTGGTCTGCTGATCGGCTGACTTGTCGCGGGATTCGTCACCAAACACATGCGGATGGCGGCTGACCATCTTGTCCGACATGGTTCGAACCACGTCCTGAAAGGTGAAATGACCGGCCTCTTCGGCCATTTGCGCGTGAAAGACGGATTGGAACAACAGGTCGCCCAACTCTCCTTTCAGCTCATCATAGGCTTCACGTTCGATGGCGTCGGCGACTTCATACGCCTCTTCAATCGTATAGGGCGCAATGGTCGCGAAATCCTGCTCGATATCCCACGGGCAGCCACTTTGCGGATCGCGCAGGCGACGCATGATTTCCAGCAAACGTTCGATACCAGCATCGCTGTCGTGGATCAGAGGATTTTCGGCCATTGCGAACCCTTTCGTTCCGGTGTCAGATGCATCCATTCCGCAGTCCCGATCAGGAGTCCACCCCAGATGCCCGTCGTCAACCGAATTGCCGATTTCTCAGCCGACATGGCTGCATGGCGCCAGCACTTGCACACGATCCCCGAACTGGAGTTCGAATGCCATGAAACGGCGGGTTTTGTGGCCGAGCGGCTGCGCGAGTTCGGGGTGGATGAACTGCATGAAGGTATCGCCAAAACCGGAATGGTTGCGATCATCAACGGGCAGGCGGATGGCCCGACCATCGGCCTGCGCGCGGATATGGACGCTCTGCCCATCGCCGAGGAAACCGGGGTGGAGTACGCGTCGACACATCCGGGCAAGATGCATGCCTGCGGGCATGACGGGCACACAACGATGCTGCTGGGGGCTGCGCGCTATCTGGCCGAAACGCGGAATTTCCGTGGCCGTGTCGCACTGATCTTTCAGCCTGCCGAGGAAGAAGGCGGCGGTGCTGGCGTGATGGTGGAAGAGGGCATCATGGAGCGGTTCGACATTTCTCAGGTCTATGCGCTGCATAACGCGCCGGGATTTGCAGAAGGCGCGTTCTACACCACGCCCGGGCCGATCATGGCGGCAGTTGATACGTTCGAGGTTCATATCCAGGGTGTCGGTGGCCACGGTGCCATGCCGCATGAAACGCGTGACCCCGTGATGGCGGCCTGTGGCATCGCGCAAGCTATTCAGACGATTGTCAGCCGCAACCACTATGCCTTGGACGATCTGGTGGTTTCGGTCACGCAAATCCATTCGGGCACGGTCAATAACGTGATTCCCGATACGGCCTATATCAATGGAACGGTACGCACGTTCGATCCGGCTGTGCAGAAAATGGTGATGGAGCGAATGGAGCAGATCGTGCAGGGGCAGGCGGTGTCTTACGGGGTTGAGGCAAGACTGGACTATGATGTCAATTATCCAGCAACGATCAATGATGCCGAAAAAGCAAACTTCGCTGCTGACGTGGCACGCGACGTCGCGGGCGAGGATCGGGTGATCGCCAACGCTGGTCGCGAAATGGGCGCTGAGGATTTCTCGTACATGCTGCAGGAACGGCCCGGCGCGTATCTGTTTCTGGGGCAAGGCGATGGGGCAGGGCTGCACCATCCCAAGTACAACTTCAACGACGATATCGCACCGGTCGGCGCGTCCTTTTTCGCACGCATTGTGGAAAAAGCGCAGCCGTTGGGCTGATGGGGTAAACAGATGGCACTGGAAGACGCAAAGAACCAGGTGGACGAGGCGTTCACCAACCCGGACCTGAAAGGGTTGTCTTATGAAAATACCTTTGGCGGGGCGACCTCGTTCCTGCGACGGCTCTACACCAAAGATCTAAGCGGCGTGGACATCGCGGTGACTGGGGTGCCTTTTGATCAGGCCGTCACCAACCGCCCCGGCACGCGCCTTGGCCCGCGTGCGATCCGCGAGGCCAGCGCCCTGCAATCACCTGACGCGCCTTATGGGTGGCCTTTTGATGCGCTCAGCGAACTGGCCATCGTGGACTACGGAGACATGGCTTATGACTATGCCAATATCCCGGCCTTTCCCGACACGCTAACCGATCATATCCGCACCATTCTGGCGGCCGATGTAGCGTCTGTCACGCTGGGCGGGGACCACTATATCAGTTTCCCGATCCTGAAAGCTTATGCCGAGAAATACGGGCCCATGTCATTGCTGCAATTCGATGCGCACACAGACACTTGGGCCGATGATGATATGTCCCGCGTTGATCATGGGACCATGTTCTACAAGGCGGTGAAGTCTGGGATCGTAGACCCAAAGCGGTCCGTTCAGGTTGGCATTCGCACGCACAACGAGGACACGCTGGGCGTAAACATCATCGACGCGCGTGAGGTCTATGAAGCAGGCCCCGCCGCCGTTGCGCAAAAGATTAAAGGTATACTGGGCAACAGCCCCGTTTACCTGAGTTTCGACATCGACGGGCTGGATCCGGCCTTTGCGCCGGGCACCGGCACGCCTGTCTGGGGCGGGCTCAGTTCGATCCAAGCGCAGATCATCTTGCGCGACATTGCCGGTATCAACATCAAAGGCGGAGACGTGGTCGAGGTCTCTCCACCCTTTGACACATCCGGCGCAACGGCGATTGCCGGGGCACATGTCGCGACGCAGATCATCTGTCTGCTGGGCTGGGACAAGTTGGCAAAGGCGAAAGAGTAAACCCGTTGGGGTACGCGTTAACTTCTGGTTAGCCATACTTCCGGTATGTGCTGGAAGACGTGAAAAAAAGGATGGGGCGGCACGCGCATGACAGAATTCAACCAACCAGTCAGCGGCAACGATCTTGCGCGGTTTTCCGGGCCGAACACGTTTATGCGCCTTCCGCAGGCCGCGTCTCTGGCGGGGCTGGACGTGGCGGTGCTTGGCATTCCGATGGATATCGGCACTTCATGGCGGTCGGGCACACGGTTTGGCCCGAAACAGATCCGCAGCGAAAGCGCGATGATCCGGCCCTATAACATGGCCACGTCGGCGGCCCCGTTCGACAGTTTACAGATCGCTGATATCGGGGATCTGGCGATCAACACTTTCTCATTGTCGGACAGCCTGAGGATCATCAAAGAAAGCTATGATGCGATACTGGCAAAGAATGTGATCCCGGTGGCGATGGGGGGCGATCATTCGATCACCTTGCCGATCCTGCGGGCGATTGCGGCCAAGCACGGGCCGGTGGCCCTGGTGCATGTGGATGCCCATGCGGACGTGAATGACGAGATGTTTGGTGAAAAGGAAACCCACGGCACCGTTTTCCGTCGCGCGTACGAAGAAGGGCTGATCGTTCCTGACAAAACCTTTCAGATCGGCATTCGTGGATCTGGCTACGCGGCTTCGGACTTTACCGAGGCCAAGGATTGGGGATTCCGGCAGTTCCCCGCCTGGGAGCTGTGGCAGCAGAACCTGACCCAGATCGGCTCGCAGATTCGCAAGACCGTCGGTGAGCATCCAGTTTATTTCACGTATGACATCGACAGCCTGGATCCGGCCTTTGCTCCGGGCACCGGCACACCAGAGATTGCCGGGCTGACGACACCACAGGCGCTGCAACTGATCCATGCGTTGCAGGGGGTGAACGTGGTGGGATGCGATCTGGTCGAGGTCTCACCACCCTATGACCCCTCTGGCAACACGGCGCTGACGGCAGCGAACCTGATCTATGAGATGCTGTGCATCCTGCCGGGGGTGACGTCACGGTAAAGCGGGGCGGAACGACTTGCCCCGACGCCTGATACGCATAGGGTTTCTTCAAAAGGACAGCGCGGGATGAAAAAGATGGTTCTTTGGGGAGTGATCGCGCTTGTGATCGGGCTGGGCGCATACATTCGTCTGGCCCCGTCAGATCCCGTACAATGGCATGTTGCACCGGTCGCACCCGTGGATCAGGACCTGCCCGGCGGTGTGGTGCGCGTTGTCGAAACCGGTCCCGACGGGTTGCAGCGGCTGGACCAGATCATCCGCGCCACGCCCCGCACATCGGTTTTGGCCGGGTCCTTCGATGCAGGCATGATCACCTAT
>NZ_JBXWSB010000098.1:0-16915 GCF_059613205.1 Ruegeria sp. BHSB064 | reverse complement strand
TCTCACGCGCTGGCTCATGTGATGAAGATTGCGCCGGATCTACCCAAGGATCACCTGATCTGCATGAACATGTGCGGGCGCGGCGACAAAGACGTTCAGACCGTAGCGAAGTACCTGAATTTCGATATGTCAGACACTGAAGGTCGCACAGTCGGCTAAGGCAAAACCGGGGCGCTTTGCCCCGGTTTTTTCTTCCAAGCTTGTGCTTTTCGGGACTCGCCAACCAGTTGAGTCATCAGAGCTGATGAATCAAAGAACTATTTGCTTACTCTTTGGCTAAGAAGCCTTGCGTTTCTCGATTGACTACAATCTTAACAGATTGAATCAACTGTTGCATTTTTGCTGATTTTGCACGGGTTCTATTTCTTCAAAGCACCTGCTCTGCCATCTGCTCTTGCGCGCCAGTTCTGCGCTAAACACCTTCAAAAACTGGTGGTTCTTCGCAGTAGCCTAACCAAACCGCAAAAAACGCAGGACAAACCCGCCGTTGTTGGTGCTCAGTTGAGCAATCTCACATTCTATACAACTTCTCAGAATTGATTTAACGTTTTGTAAACTGGTTTATGGGGGCCGGTTTTAGGGGATGTCTCTGCGATGTTTGGACCAGTGACAACACGCGTGGGTTGCTTTTCGAACCTGAGCGCCCCTGTGTCTGGTGCCCGTGCGGTGTTGTAGGAGGTAGTATGGTAAGGGTCGCGATAGCAAGGTTGTTAAGCCTGGTTTTACTGGTTTCGGCGCTTATTGCTGCAAACGCGAAGGAAGGTCTTGCATTTGGGGGCCCTTCCTTTCCATCCCAGACCGTAACGACCCCGAATGGCGGGCAGATCTTTTTTAGCAATCTCCAGGCGAGTGAAACAGCGTTTATGTCTTTGGGAGGCTCGGGAGAAGTCCCCGGAGGATCTTTCTACTTCAATTTTGGAACATTGCCTGCAAGCGCAATCACGCCCGGCGGATTGGCGGCGTTGGGATACCTTAACGCGACCATCATCAGTCAGGATGGTGCAGATTCCACCTATGCAGCGGATGGGTTTCTTGGCGTGGTTTTCACAGCCCAGGAAACCGTTGGCGGCCCACTGTATCGCTATGAGATCGCACTGTCTGGCGTCACGACCACTCAAATTATCAACACGCGAACGCTGGTGGATACAACCCAGCCAACAGCTACAATCGGAGCATTGACGGCTACAGGAAATGGAACTTTTCAGGCGTCGATCACCCTCAGCGAGCCCAGCACAGATTTCACAGTGGGCGATCTGTCTGTCACCAACGCAACAGCCACCCTGACAGGGTCCGGGACCAACTATGTTGCAACGCTTACACCGCAGAACAACGGTACCATCGAACTCTTCATTCCAGCCGGTGTGTTTACTGACGCGGCGGGCAACTTGAACCTGGCCTCCAACACTGTGACGACAGTACAGGCGGTGACAAACACGCAGCGTCTTATACAGGCCTTTCAGAACGCACGGGCCACCAGCCTTACGACGAACCAGCCCGGACTGACCCGGTTCTTGCAGCGTTCGGGGTCAGGTGTATTTGACTCGTCAGTAACGCAGGGCTCGGGTTATTTGAACTTTGCCTCAGATCCATCCAGCCCGATCTGGTTCAACCTATCCGGCAATTGGAGTTCACAGGACGACTTCGACAGCACTTACGCATTGGCCGTATTGGGCGCCCACCGTCAGGTCAATTCGAACCTTCTGATCGGGGCCATGCTGCAACTCGACTATGCCGAAACCGAGAACGGAGCAGCCAGTGTCGATGGTACCGGATGGTTGGTCGGCCCTTACGTCGTGGCCAAATTGCCCAGTCAGCCGGTGTTTTTTGAGGGGCGCGTTCTGTACGGGCAGGCGGAAAACGACATTTCTCCACTGGGCACTTATACCGACAGTTTCGACAGCGATCGCTGGTTGGTGCAATCGCGTGTCACTGGTGAAATCAAGCGAGGTGCTCTGACTTTGATGCCGTTGCTGGATGTCAGCTATGCCAGCGATGATCAGAAGGCATACACAGACAGCTTGGGGAACCTCATTCCACAGCAGGACTTCAGCCTGACCACGGCGCGGCTGGGTATGGATTTCAGCCACCCTATCCAGGTGTCGCGCGGTGCCATGGAATTGACCGGCGGTTTGTCAGGAGTCTGGAGTACAACCTCGGGCACAGGCACTGTTCCGGGTCTAACGCCAATTGGTGATACGGCCCGTGCCCGTGCGGATCTGGGTTTCGACTACCGTCTGGAAAACAACAGTTTGCTAGCGGCCAATGTGTTTTATGACGGCATTGGTGAAAGCGGGTTCGAAAACTACAGCCTTAACCTTCTCTGGCAAATGTCCTTCTGAACCGTTCTGAGCGGACCGGACATTGCCGCTTTGAAGGCTTCACTTTTCCGCTTTGTGTTGTTGCAAAATCTCAAGGGGCACGATCTCAAGCGCGCGTTGATGCGTGGCCTCAAGATGGACCTGAGGGGCACAACCTTCGTCATGGGCTTGTAGAAAGCGGCTGGCACAAAGGCACCAACTGTCACCCGGCTTGAGACCGGGAAAGTCGAACTCGGGCCGTGCGGTGCTGAGATCATTGCCGACGTATTTCGAGAATGCCAGGAACTCGGCTGTCATTACCGCACACACGGTGTGGCTGCCCTGATCTTCGGGGCAGGTGTTACATACGCCGTCCCGGAAAAAGCCGGTTAGAGGATCTCTTGAACAGGGGGCGAGGACACCACCCAGCACATTGATACTGTCTTGCTTTTGCATGAGGCTACCTTACAGGCTTTCAGCGATCTTTCGGAACATTTCAATATTCTGATCGTTCACGCCGGGTTCCCGGAACAGCCGGTCTGCACCGGTCGAGACGATAAGAACACCGCGGGGCTGATTGAAATAGATATACTGACCGTAAACGCCACGGGCCAGAAACTCACCCTCATGGGCACCTTGGGGTATCCACCACTGATAGCCATAACCTATCTTACCTTGTGCCGTCGGGGCGCTGGGTTGCGTGGCCTCGAATATCCATTCGGCAGGAACCAGTTGCTGCCCATTCACTTTGCCGTCTTGCAGGATCATCTGGCCGAACCGTGCAAAGTCACGCGTGGTGAAGTTCAGGCCGCCCAAAACAAAAGCAACGCCAGAACCGTCAGTGACATAGTATCCGTCACGTTCCAGGCCCAAGGGCTGAATGACTTTATCGGTCAACAGCTCTGCCACGCTCTGCCCGGTCGCGCCGCGTATCACCATGCCCAGGACGTGCGTGTCGATCGAGACGTATTGCCAGGTCTCGCCCGGTGTCGCGAAGCTGTCTTGCAGGGATGCCGCGAAATCGTCCAGTTCGCCGCCCAAGGCGATCACGCGACCCATGCGGTTGATGTCGGAATTCGGGTCCAGATAGTCCTCGTCAAAGGTGACCCCGCTGGCCATGTTCAACACGTTGCGGATTGTCGCGCCCTCATACGCGCTGCCGTTGAGTTTTGGTGCGTATTTTATCACCGGGTCATCCAGCGACTCGATCGCGCCCTCATCCAGTAAAATCCCGAACAGTGCTGACAAATAACTTTTGGCCACCGACCACGAGATTCTGCGGTCATCTGGTCCGGTGCCAAGATAGTATTCCTCGAACCGGATATCGCCGTCCTGCATCACCAACAGAGAAGTGACAGCGCGTTCATTGATCCAGATGTCGGTGCCGTCCGGCAAGTCAAATCCATCGCCATAAGACAGCTCCCATGTCGGGGCGTCGCCACGGGGCAGATCAACGGTCAAAAAAGCCGCATCCATATGCGAAAAATTGTGAACGATCTTTTCCTCGGAAAACAGTGAGTTCACAGCCATCAAGCGCTGCAGCTCTTCACGTTTCCACAGCCCTACGGCAACGGCCGCCAGCGCCAGTGCCACACCGATGCGTAGTACCCATTTCAAGAAGGATCTCATCCCTTAGCCTCCCTTGGTCCACGGTATTGGATCGCGGTCACATTCATTCTGCAATGGCTACGTAACGGAACGTTTCGGATCTGCTATTTGAACTTATCCAACAGCTTCTGCATGGCAGAGCGGTCATCAACCACTGGTTCGGGCGGTGTATCAGGCTTCGCCTTACTCTTCGGGGCAGGGCTATTTGAGGATCGCGGCGGAGCAGTGCGCAGCGCGACTGCATTCATGAATTTGCCGCCATCGCCGTTCGCCAAGTATGCCGCGCCATCCGAAACCCCGCGCAGAACATCATCCAGCCAGTCGGCATCCGCCTTGGCAAAGTCACCCAGAACATAGGGTGAGACCATCTCTTTCCGCCCCGGATGCCCGATCCCCAACCGCACCCGGTCATAAGCAGGGCTGATATGATCATGGATCGAGCGCAGGCCATTGTGCCCGGCATGTCCTCCACCCGCTTTCACACGGACTTTTCCGGGGGCGAGGTCCAGCTCGTCGTGGAAGATGGTCACATCGGTCGAATCCAGCTTGTAGAACCGTATCGCTTCTCCCACCGACTGACCCGACCGGTTCATGAAAGTTTGAGGTTTGATCAGCAGAACTTTTTCATCGCCCAAACGCCCTTCGGCGATTTCGGCCTGGAACTTGGATCTCCAAGGACCAAAGCCGTGATCCTCGGCGATCCGTTCCACGGCCATGAAGCCAATATTGTGCCGGTTGCGGGCGTATTTCGACCCCGGGTTCCCCAATCCCACAAACAGTTTCATAGTCTCATCCTTGTGCGATGCAGGTGGTTGATGGCATGGAATGCCACCCGTTTCCAGCCCGCGCGACAAAAGAAAACGGGGCCCGACAGAGGCCCCGTTTCCAAATCCGAACACTTGAAGTTCGAGCTTATTCTTCTTCAGCTTCCTGACCGACGACTTCAACCTCGTCTGCAGCCACTTCTTCACCTTCTTCGTCGTCGCTTGTCGACAGACCTGTCGGTGCCGAAACGTTTGCGATCACGAAATCACGATCGATGGTCGGTTTGGTGCCTGCAGGCAGGTCAACCGAAGAAATGGTGACAACGTCGTTGATGTTCATTCCGGTCACGTCAACGGTGATCTTCTCAGGAATATCACCGGCGGTGCACATCAGTTCGACTTCCGGACGGACAACAGTCAGAACGCCGCCCTTCTTGATGCCGGGTGCTTCATCTTCGTTGATGAACTCAACGGGGATGTACAGCGCGATTTTGGTGGTCCGACGCAGACGCATCAGGTCCAGGTGGGTCGGCAGGTCTTTGACGATGTCACGCTGAACGTCACGGCAGATGACGCGGACATCTTCGTGACCGTCAACCTTCAGGTTCCACAGAGTCGACTTGAAGCGGCCCGCTTTCAGGCGCTTGAACAACTCATTGAACGGGATCTGAATCGGCAGCGGCTCTTTGTCGCCACCAAAAACAATGCCCGGAACCATGCCGTCGCGGCGTGCCTGACGAGCGGCGCCCTTGCCTGTCCCCGTCCGTTCCAGAGCTACGAGATCAGGAATCTCTCCAGCCATGATAATTCTCCAATGTTAGGGCGGGCATCCTCCAAGGCTGTATGCCCGCGTGAAGCCGCGTCCTTAGCTTGATTCACTGGGTTTGGAAAGAGGTTTTTAGCCATTTTCCATTTTGCGAGGCTCTGCCTCGCGCTCCGAGGTATTTTCGGCCAGATGAATAAAGGATCCTTGCTTCATCTGGCTTTAAATTTCTCGGGGGAGGCGCCCAGCGGGCGACGGGGGCAGAGCCCCCTAATGCGAACCGGTTCAGTCTTGCCAGCGACCGCCGAAATCTTCGGGTACAAGAAGGTTATGGCGACCAAAATCAGTCACCATACGCTCACCGCAAAGTGCCATTGTGGTGTCCAGTTCCTTTTGAATCACCTCCAGCGCTGTGGTCACGCCTCTTTGTCCCATAGCGCCCAGACCGTAAACAAAAGCGCGCCCGATATAGGTACCTTGAGCGCCCAAGGCCAATGCCTTCAAAACGTCCTGCCCGGACCTGATGCCGCTGTCCAGATGTACCTCGATATCTCCACCGACAGCATCCATGATCTCAGGTAGCACACGGATCGAACTGAGCGCACCATCCAGTTGTCGGCCCCCGTGGTTGGAGACCACGATGGCATCAGCTCCGAGTTTTGCCGCCATTTTGGCGTCTTCAGCGTCAAGTATCCCTTTTAGGATGACCTTGCCGCCCCATTGTTCCATCAGTTTTTCGACTTTGGCCCAATCCAGGCTGGGATCGAACTGCTCGGCGGTCCAGGCACCTAACGAAGAAGCGTCTGAGATGCCTTCTACATGCCCTACGATATTGCCGAATTCGCGTCTTTGTGCCCGCAGCATTTCGACACCCCAAGCCCATTTGGTCATCAGGTTGGCGATGGTTTTTGCCGTGAGTTTTGGAGGGGCGGAAAGGCCGTTCTTCAGGTCCTTGTGGCGTTGTCCAAGAATTTGCAGGTCCAGAGTGATCACCAAGGCTGAACACTTTGCGTCTTTGGCCCTTTGGATCAGACGGCTGACATAGTCTGAATCCTTCATCGTGTAGAGCTGAAACCAGAACGGCGTGTTGGTGTGTTCTGCCACATCTTCGATCGAGTTGATCGACATGGTGGACAGGGTGAACGGTACGCCAAATTCTTCAGCCGCTTTGGCGGCTTTCATTTCGCCATCCGCGTGTTGCATCCCCGTCAGACCCACCGGAGCCAGCGCGACCGGCATCGAAACATCCTCGCCAATCATCTGCGAAGCTGTCGAACGCCCGGACATATCAACCGCTACCCGCTGGCGCAGACGGATTTCTTCAAAATCGCTGCTGTTTTCGCGAAACGTCTGTTCTGTCCAGCTGCCACTTTCGGCGTAATCGTAGAACATTCGTGGGACACGACGTTCGTATATGCGCCTGAGGTCTTCGATATTGGTAATCACGGGCATGGCTGCGGACCTCTGGGTTTTCTGGTTAATTTTCCTTACCAATCTGTTCCAAGCCCTGCAATGGAGTCACCACGTAACCGGCCGTCAAAAAAACCGCCGCAGGGCAGTCTGCGACGGTTTGGTTGAGTTTTGTAATGTGATCCTCTGATCAGACGCTGTGCGCCCCATCCGACAAGGACTTAACAAAATCCAGCACGTCGGCCACCGGTTTGCCCGCGCCGATCTGGCTTACGATCGCAGATCCGACCACGGCACCGTCGGACACTGATGCGATGTTGCGTGACTTTTCAGGCGTGTTAATGCCAAAGCCCACGATCACCGGCAGGTCTGTCGCGGCTTTGATGCGGGCGACTTCGGGGCCAACATCCGTTGCCTGTGCTTCGGCCGCGCCGGTGATCCCGGTGATCGAGACGTAATACACGAAACCGGATGTGTTCTGCAGAACGCGCGGCAAGCGCTTGTCGTCAGTTGTGGGGGTCGCCAGACGGATGAAGTTCAACCCCGCCGCCTGAGCCGGCAGGCACAGTTCTTCGTCTTCTTCTGGCGGCAGGTCGACAACGATCAAACCGTCGATCCCGGCTTCCTTCGCATCGGCCAGAAATGCGTCTACGCCGCGGCTGTAAATCGGGTTGTAATACCCCATCAGGACAATCGGAGTTGTCTCGTCAGTTTCCCGGAACGCACGTGCCAGATCCAATGTGCGTTGCAAAGTCATGCCGCCATCCAACGCGCGTTGACCCGCTGCCTGAATCGTCGGCCCATCTGCCATCGGGTCGGTAAACGGCAAGCCTAGTTCGATGACGTCTACGCCAGCGCCCGGCAGACCTTTGACCACTTCAAGTGAGGTTTCATAGTCGGGGTCTCCGGCCATGACATAGGCAACAAAAGCCTTTTTGCCTTCGGCTTTCAGGGCGGCAAACTTTGCGTCGATACGGGTCATCGGATGTCCTTGCACTCGGGTTTGGACCCGTGTGCAGAAAGTTTGACCGAAAATCAATCCCGCCGAGGCAGGAATAGATCAGAAGCCCAGATGATACCGCAGCAGCAACGCGTTCACCCCGGGGTTTTCGTCTTGCGTGCTGGCGTTGGACTTATGGGTGATTGCAACGGAAAGGCTGTTACCGTTGTTAAGACTATAGCCCAGTCCCAGCAAACTGCGGATCTGGAAGTCTCCACCCAGGTCGTTCTGGTCGTTGCTGGCATTGAAGTAGCCCGGCATGACACTGCCTTCGACAAACCAACGCTCGCCTAAAGAATACAGCCCGACCAGCCCCGCACCGATATGTGTATCCCCGTCTTCGTCAACCGAGAATGCGGCACCCCAGCCAGCGCTGAACCGCGTTGCCTGGTGAAACGGAGTGTGTTGGTATTCGAGAGCGATCAGCGCCTGATCTTCGGATGTCGCCTCGGAAAAATCTGAATAGCCGGCTCCGAAGACAATGGTTTGGGCATGGGCGGTCGCGTGGGTTGTGACCATCAGAGCGGCTGCAAGGAGAAGTTGTTTCATTGTGTTCTGCCGGTAAAAGACGCGTCGTTTAATGCTAAGTGGCTATCGTAAAGCCTTTTTTTCAATTCCACCAAGAACACGATTTTGGAACGTTTTTGTGATGTGTCGAAAAGGACTCAGTTGCAACTGGTCCAGCAATGGCTTGCGCATTGAGACGGACCTGCATAGAAGCTGCGCTCGTATTCTATGCAGGAGGCCGTCATGGGCTTTAAAATGGGAATCGTGGGTCTGCCGAATGTGGGTAAATCGACCCTGTTCAATGCGTTGACCAAAACCGCAGCCGCGCAGGCGGCAAACTTCCCGTTTTGCACCATCGAGCCCAATGTGGGTGACGTGGCGGTTCCCGATGATCGTCTGGACAAATTGGCGGCGATTGCCGCTTCGAAACAGATCATTCCAACGCGGATGACGTTCGTGGACATCGCCGGTCTGGTCAAAGGTGCTTCCAAGGGTGAGGGGCTGGGCAACCAGTTTCTGGCCAACATTCGCGAGACGGATGCGATCGCCCATGTGCTGCGCTGTTTCGAAGATGGCGACGTCACCCATGTGGACGGTCGCGTCGATCCGGTGGCCGACGCTGATACGATTGAGACCGAGCTGATGCTGGCTGATCTGGAAAGCATCGAAAAGCGCCGCGCCAATCTGGTGCGCAAGCTCAAGGGCAACGACAAAGAAGCGCAACAGCAGGATCGTCTGCTGGCCGAAGCGCAGGCGATGCTGGAAAACGGCAAGCCCGCGCGTCTGGTCGAGGTCTCGGACGAAGACGCCAAGGCATGGAAGATGCTGCAGCTTCTGACCACAAAGCCGGTGCTTTATGTTTGCAACGTGTCCGAGGAAGAGGCCGCCGAGGGCAATGAATACTCCGCCAAGGTTGCCGAGATGGCCGCCGCACAGGGCAATTCCCACGTTATTATCAGCGCCAAGATCGAAGAAGAGATCAGCCTGCTGGAAGAAGACGAAGCCCAGATGTTCCTTGAGGAAATGGGTCTGAAAGAACCCGGCCTCGACCGCCTGATCCGCGCCGGTTACGACCTGCTGAAGCTGGAAACCTATTTCACCGTAGGCCCGAAAGAGGCCCGCGCCTGGACCATCCGCACCGGCACCGCCGCACCGCAGGCCGCTGGCGTGATCCATGGGGATTTCGAAAAGGGCTTCATCCGCGCCGAGACCATCGCCTATGACGACTATATTGCCGCGAACGGCGAACAAGGTGCCAAAGAGGCGGGCAAGATGCGGGCCGAGGGTAAGGGCTACATCGTCAAGGACGGCGATGTGATGCACTTTTTGTTTAATACCTGATCCTAAAAAGCTTCGACGGGCAATCGATCGTCGCGTCTATTGCAGGACATTATTTGCCGTGCCGTTGAGGTCGCAGGTGCTGCAACAGTGGAATTTGCCGCTTGAGGAAAAAAGAATCCACCACTCGGGTCGTAATTTTGTCAAAGTGGTGCTTTTGATCTTAGGCTGAAGTCTAAGATTTTCTTTGGCAACAGCCAGAATTGAAGCAGGTTAAATTTGATGCGAACTGAGAAAATTGCACACCGGTTGCTACCCGTGTTGCTATTCGCCTCTCTGCCTTTCGCATCCATTGCCGAATCCACAGGCCGTAGCCCCTATAACCCGCGGGCGGTCGTGACTTATGATGAAATTTTCGAATTCGAAGTCAGATCATTCCCGCTCATGATGGCTCACCCGTATCAGATCGTGATTCCAAACACGTCTCTTGGCCAAGTGATTGCCTGCCGTATTTATCGCGGCAGCGACGTCGCGGCTTCAGGTTTACCAGACACCCCAAGTTTTTCAGATCTCCTTTCGGAAGGATCAGATGGCGCAACCATTAATCACCGAACGACCAGCAGAGATATGCAATTTGTGGACTCTGGAAATCCTGAGACGCATGTCCACTTCTCACATAAAATTTCAGATGCGACTTTCCGGTGTTTCAATGTGCATATTGAACTCAAGGATCGCTAAGGTTTAGTTCAAAATGTCCCCAGCCTGGCGGCGAGTTCCTATACGTCGAAATCTTATCTAGTATAGGTTTTGATCCGTTCCTTGAGACACCTCTAAATGATCGAAATCCGTGACCTCCAGCTCCTCAGCGCCCTTGCGCGGCATCGCCACTTTGCCAAAGCAGCCGAGGAATGTGGGATTTCGCAGCCTGCCTTTTCGATGCGCATCCGCAATCTTGAGGATCGGTTGGGTGTGTCCATCGTCCGCCGCGCCAACCGGTTTCAGGGCCTGACCGAAGAAGGCGAGATGATCGTCCAGCGGGCGCGGCGTATTCTGGATGACACCAAAGCGCTGGAACAACAGGTGTTGGCCGCCAAAGGTGAGATCACCGGTACGCTGATCCTCGGCGTGATCCCCACCGCCATTGCTTTCACTGGCCGCCTGATCAAACGGCTGCGGGACGCGCATCCGCGTATCATTACCCGGATCGAGACCATGTCCGCCACGGCCATTCAGCACCGACTGGATGAGGGCAGCCTGGATGCAGGTATCACTTATGGCGACAGTATCGGAACCGATCTGCGGCAGGTGCAGCCTTTGTACGAGGAAACCTATGTTCTGCTTGTGCCGTCGCATTTGACCGACGAAACCGGCCCGATCCCATGGGCACAGGTGGCAGAGTTCCCGCTCAGCCTGCTTGAGCCGCAGATGCAAAACCGCCGTATTCTTGACCGGATCTTCGCCGAACAAGGGCTGCACCCGGACGTTGTTGCTGAAACCAGCGGTTTCACTGCCTCTATGGTCATGGCGCGTGAGGGGCTCGCTGCCACCGTTGTCCCTCGGGTTCTGGTACGCGCGTTGGGCGATCTGAAGGGTACAAAAGTGCTGCCGCTGATAGATCCTGTGGTCAGCAAACCGATTTGTCTGGCGACACTCAGTCGCGACCCGGAATTGCCAACAGTCCAGGCTTTGCGCGCTGTGGTGACGTCTTTGCGGTGATAACCTGTCGTTATCGTGCGATTGCCAAATGCGATTTGACGATATGCTAATCTGATGAGACACGGAGCCTCAATCGGAGGGCATCATGGCACCATTAGATACCAAGCCATCAGGCGCACCCAAAGGCGTCTGGAAGTCAGGTAAAGGCAAGGGGCGGCACACGCCCAAAGGTCGTCAATTCACGGATGAAGCACAGGCAGAAATTCATCGCCTGCTGGGCGACCGCCCGCGCCGCCGCGATCTGTTGATCGAGTTTCTGCACCTGATTCAGGACGCACACGGCCATATCAGCGCCGATCACATTGCTGCGCTGGCGGTTGAGATGCGGATTGGTCAGGCCGAGATTTATGAAACGGCCACCTTCTATGCCCATTTCGATGTGGTGAAAGAAGATGAAACGCCTCCGCCTGCGTTGACGATCCGGGTCTGTGATTCCCTGTCCTGCGAAATGGCTGGAGCACAGCAGTTGCAGAAGGCTTTGGAAGAAGGTCTGGATGCTTCACAAGTGCGTGTCGTTCGCGCGCCTTGTATGGGCCGCTGCGACACCGCTCCGGTGCTTGAGATCGGTCACAACCATATCGACCACGCGACCCCCGAAAAGGTGCAGGCCGCGATTGCTGCCGATGACACGCATGCCCATCTGCCCGACTATGAAACCTTCGCTGCCTATGAGGCCAACGGCGGCTACGCCAAGCTGAAAGAGCTGCGTGAGGGCGGAGATTGGGAAAAGGTGCAGGAAGACGTACTGTCCTCGGGCCTGCGCGGTCTGGGCGGCGCTGGTTTCCCGTCCGGCAAGAAATGGGGCTTTGTTCGCATGAACGAAGGCCCGCGTTATCTGGCCGTGAATGGCGATGAGGGCGAACCCGGCACATTCAAAGACCGCTACTATCTGGAACGCACGCCGCATGTCTTCCTCGAAGGGATGCTGATCGCTGCTTGGGCGGTCGAGGCCGAGACCTGCTTCATCTACATGCGCGACGAATACCCGGCAGTGCTGGAAATTCTGCGCCGCGAGATCGCTGCCTTGGAACAGGCGGGTATCGTCGAAGAAGGCTATATCGACCTGCGCCGGGGTGCTGGTGCTTACATCTGCGGCGAAGAATCTGCGATGATCGAGTCGATTGAGGGCAAGAAGGGCTTGCCACGTCACCGTCCTCCGTTCGTGGCGCAGGTTGGGGTCTTTAACCGCCCGACCTTGGTGCACAATGTCGAAACACTCTATTGGGTCACCAAAGTGTGCCGTGAAGGCCCGGAATGCCTCAACAGCACCGAAAAGAACGGCCGCAAGGGCCTGCGCAGCTATTCGGTTTCGGGCCGGGTGGCGAAGCCTGGGGTGTATCTACTGCCCGCAGGATCGACCATTCTGGACGTGATCGAAGCCGCCGGTGGCATGGCCGAGGGCCAGAGTTTCAAGGCGTATCAGCCGGGCGGTCCGTCTTCGGGCCTGTTGCCTGCGTCGATGGATGACATCCCGTTGGATTTTGACACGCTGCAACCGCATGGCACCTTTATCGGCTCTGCCGCTGTGGTGGTTCTTTCCGATCAGGACACCGCCCGCGACGCGGCGCTGAACATGCTGCGGTTCTTCGAGGATGAAAGCTGCGGTCAGTGTACGCCCTGCCGTGCAGGCTGCGAAAAGGCGGTAAAGCTGATGCAGGCCGACAAATGGGACACCGATCTGCTGGAAGATCTGTGTCAGGTGATGGGCGATGCCTCGATCTGCGGTCTGGGGCAGGCGGCCCCGAATCCGATCCGCCTGGTCATGAAACACTTCGCTGACGAAATCTGAAGGGAGACAGAGCCATGCTTGACGCAAGCCCAACCAAGACCGTCACCTTCAACCTGAACGGCGATGACGTTACCGTGCCCGAGGGCACCACGATCTGGGAAGCGGCCAATGGCCGTGGACTGGTGATCCCGCACCTGTGCCACAAACCGGCACCCGGCTACAAACCCGACGGCAACTGCCGCGCCTGTATGGTCGAGGTGGAGGGCGAGCGCACTCTGGTCGCCTCGTGCATCCGTCCGGCGGCTGAAGGGATGGTCGTGAAGACCGACACTGACCGGGCCGAGAAATCCCGAGCGATGGTCATGGAGTTGCTGGTGGCCGACCAGCCCGAGCAACCGCATGATGCCTCAAGCCACTTCTGGGACATGGCCAAGCTGAACGATGTCAGCGACAGCCGGTTCCCGGCGAAAGAGGCCGAGAAAATCCCGCTGCTGGATGACAGCCACGTGGCGATGCGCGTCAATCTGGACGCTTGCATCAACTGCAACCTCTGCGTCCGGGCCTGCCGTGACGTGCAGGTGAATGACGTGATCGGAATGGCCGGTCGCGGACACACCGCACAGGTGGTGTTTGACCAGAACGACCCAATGGGCGCATCGACCTGTGTGGCCTGTGGCGAATGTGTTCAGGCTTGCCCGACCGGCGCGCTGATGCCTGCCACCGTGCTGGACGATCAGCAACTCGGCGACAGCAAGGACTATGACAGCGAAACCGAAAGCGTCTGCCCGTTCTGCGGCGTGGGCTGTAAGGTCTCGCTGAAGGTCAAAGACGGCAAGGTCAAGTATGTCGAGGGCATCAACGGCCCGGCAAACGAAGGTCGCCTGTGTGTAAAAGGGCGGTTTGGTTTCGACTATATCCACCACCCACACCGCCTGACCAAGCCGTTGATCCGGCGCGAAGATGCCCCTGAAAAGGGCCTGAACGTCGATCCATCGGACCTGTCGACCCATTTCCGCGAAGCGACATGGGAAGAGGCGATGGATCTGGCGGCCACTAAGCTGATGGCTCTACGCGACGAAGATCCGCGCAGCGTGGCAGGTTTTGGCTCAGCTAAATGCACCAACGAAGAAGCCTATCTGTTCCAGAAGTTCATCCGTCAGGGTTTCAAGCACAACAACGTCGACCACTGCACCCGTCTGTGCCACGCGTCGTCCGTTGCTGCCCTGATCGAGAATGTTGGTTCGGGCGCTGTGACCGCGACCTTCAACGAGATCGAAAACGCGGATGTAGCGATCATCATCGGGGCCAACCCCATCGAGAACCACCCCGTTGCGGCGACCTACTTCAAACAGTTCACCAAACGCGGTGGCAAGCTGATCGTGATGGACCCGCGCGGCGTCGGGATGCGCAAGTTCGCGGATGAAATGCTGCAATTCCGTCCGGGTGCCGATGTCTCGATGCTCAATGCGATCATGAACGTGATTGTTGAAGAGGAACTCTACGACAGCCAGTACATCCACCGCTGGACCGAGAACTGGGAGGCCGAGAAAGAGCACCTGCGTCAGTTCACGCCCGAAGCGATGGCCCCGATCTGTGGCATCGAACCCGATCAGCTGCGCCGCGTGGCCCGCACCTTTGCGCAGGCCAAGGCCGGTCTGATCTTTTGGGGCATGGGCGTCAGCCAACACATCCACGGCACGGATAATTCGCGCTGCCTGATCTCGCTGGCGCTTATGACCGGCAACGTAGGTAAACCCGGCGCCGGTCTGCACCCCCTGCGCGGCCAGAACAACGTGCAAGGTGCGTCCGATGCGGGCCTGATCCCGATGTTCCTGCCAGACTACAAGACGGTCACGGATGACAACATCCGGGCGCAGTTTACGGATGTCTGGGGCTCGGACGATTTCTCGAACGAGAAGGGTCTGACGGTTACCGAGATCATCGACCAGATCTATGCGCGCAACATCAAGGGTATGTACATTCTGGGCGAAAACCCGGCCATGTCTGACCCGGACGTAGGCCATGCGCGTGAAGCGCTGGCCAAGCTGGACCTGATGATCGTGCAGGACATCTTCCTGACCGAAACGGCGAACTATGCCGACATCATTCTGCCCGCCTCGGCGCTTTATGAAAAGAACGGCACGGTGTCGAACACCAACCGTCAGGTCCAGCGGGTGCGTCCTGCCGTGGCCCCTCCGGGTGAGGCACGCGAGGATTGGGCGATCACGGTCGAGTTGGCGCAGCGCATCGGACTGAATTGGGACTACACTGATGTGTCTCAGGTCTTTGCCGAGATGAAGCTGACAATGGAGTCGCTAAACAACATCACCTGGGAACGTCTGGAAACCGAGACGATCACCTACCCGTCGCTAAGTGAAACCGATCCGGGCCAGTCCATTGTATTTGGAGACGGTTTCCCACGGGCTGATGGTAAGGCCAGGTTCACTCCGGCCAGCATCATCCCGCCGGATGAGGCCCCGGATGAAGAGTACCCGATGATCGCGACGACAGGTCGTCAGCTTGAGCATTGGCACACGGGTTCGATGACCCGCCGCGCCACTGTTCTGGATGCGGTAGAGCCGGAAGCGAACTGCTCAATGAACCCGCGCACGCTCAAGCTGATGGGTATCGAACCGGGTGAGATGATCCGTCTGACCACCCGTCGCGGTTCCATCGAGATCATGGTGCGTGCCGACCGGGCGATTGCCGAAGACATGGTGTTCATCCCGTTTGCTTATGTCGAGGCTGCTGCGAACATACTGACCAACTCGGCCATCGACCCCTATGGCAAGATCCCCGAGTTCAAGTTCTCGGCGATCAAGGTCGAAAAGATCGAAGACGCCATCGCGGCGGAATAACACCAGACCACTCACGACATGGGAGAGGCGGCCTTTGCGGGCCGCCTTTTTCGCGTCTTGACAAGAGCTTATACGCGGCCAACCCTGTTCCCGTCCCTGATGATGGAGTTGCCGATGCCCCGCCGTTTCGTCGATTTGTCCGTTCCGCTGGAAACCGGCATTGTATCGGACCCGCCGATCATGCTGCCCGAGATCGAATACCTGTCGCATGACCAGACCGCCGAGCAGGTCATGGCCTTTTTCCCCGGCCTGTCGAAGGAAGAGTTGCCGGGGGGCGAGGGCTGGGCGCTGGAACGTTTGCAAATTGCGACCCACAACGGCACCCATCTGGACGCGCCCTACCATCACCATTCCACAATGAACAAAGGCGAGCGGGCGATCACCATTGATGAAGTTCCTTTGGAATGGTGCATGAACCCCGGTGTCAAACTGGATTTCCGTCATTTCGAGGATGGCTATGTGGTTACCGCAGCGGATGTCGAAGTCGAGTTGAAGCGGATCGGTCACACCCTGAACCCGTTGGATATCGTAATGGTCAACACGTCGGCAGGGACGCAGTACGGCCAACCCGACTATCTGATGAAGGGGTGCGGTATGGGGCGAGAGGCGACCTTGTACCTGACCGAACGCGGGGTGCGGGTGACAGGAACAGATGCCTGGAGTTGGGACGCCCCCTTCCCGCTAACCGCGCAGGAATATGCGGAAACCAAAGACCCCTCGATCATCTGGGAAGGGCACCGTGCCTCGATGGAGATCGGGTATTGCCACATGGAAAAGCTGACCAATCTGGAAACGCTTCCGCCTACAGGGTTTGAGATTTCCTGTTTCCCTTTCAAGATCAAAGGTGCCTCGGCCGGGTTCATCCGCGCCGTCGCAATTTTTGAAGACCCGGATGAGTGAGGATTGTTCAGTCATGCCACAGGATACACAGCCCTTAGGTGGCCATGATGGTCCGTACGATGCGCCTGTAGAAATTCACGAGTTT